>JAJXTB010000085.1 GCA_021784205.1 Actinomycetes bacterium | reverse complement strand
CTTTGGTACCTGATCCCGGAATAGGAGAGCGCCATGGACAACGCGACGCACGACATCGCCAACGCCCCCCAGCCGAGCACCGCGGTGCTCGCGCGCCGGGCCAACCCCCTTTACCAGTTATGGCGCTTCATCGCCCTCAACGTCCGCTTCGTCACCATGATCTTCAAGGGAGGTCACTAATGGCCCCCGACAACTACCCAATGGAAAGGACCGCAGTGCCTACCGATTCACACGTTCTACAGGACGCCGATCAGATCGCGGCGATCTCGAAGCGCCTCAAGCGTGCCCATGGCCAGATGGGCGCCGTCGTGCGCATGCTCGAGGAGGGCCGCAGCTGCGAAGACGTGATCACCCAGATGGCGGCCGTCAACAAGGCCATCAACACCGCGGCGTTCATGCTCATCAGCTCGAGCTTGAAGGAGTGCATCGTCGATCCGGCGATCGACTCCGAGTCCATGACCGAGAAGCTGCAGCGGCTCTTTCTGAGCCTGGCATGAGAGGCACCATGCGCGTCATTATCGTCGGGGGAGTGGCCGGGGGGATGTCGGCGGCGACGCGGCTGCGTCGACTCGACAACGATGCCGAGATCATCGTTCTCGAGAAGAGCGGCTACGTCTCCTACGCCAACTGCGGCCTGCCGTACTTCGTGGGCGGCGTCATCGAGAATGAGGACAGTCTCCTGCTCCAGACCCCTCAGTCGCTCTTCGAGCGCTTCAATTTGGACGTGCGCGTCAACCACGAGGTGACCGCCATCGACGCGGCCGCCAAGCGCGTGAACGTGCAGCGTCTCGACGAGGACGAGTCCTTCGAGCTCGACTACGACTACCTGATTCTCAGCCCCGGTGCTTCGCCAATCATCCCGCCGGTGCCCGGCATCGAGCGCGCCCTGGCCCTGCGCACCGTCGAGGACGTCGAGCGCATGGCGGCCGCCCTCGATCGCGCGGCGCGCCACGCGGTCGTCATCGGTGGCGGCTTCATCGGCGTGGAGATCGCCGAGAACCTGACCGAGCGCGGCGTGGCGACCACCATCATCGAGGCCGCCGACCAACTGCTCGCACCCTTGGACCCGGAGATGGCCCAGTTGGTCGCCGACGAGATGGAGCGTCACGGCGTCGATGTTCGCCTCTCCAACACCGTGACGGCCATCACGCCGACTGCGGTGCAGGTGCACACGGGCGACGTGATCCCCGCGGACCTCGTGGTTGTCGCCATCGGTGTACGGCCCGACGTCAGCCTCGCGCGCGGCGCAGGGCTCGCCATCGGCGCCAGCGGCGGCGTGGCGGTCGACGAGTTCAACCGCACGAGCGATCACTCGATCTACGCGATCGGCGATGTCGCCGAGAAGTCCGACGCGCTCGACGGTGCGGCGACCCTGGTGCCGCTGGCCAACGTAGCGAACCGCCACGGCCGCGTGGTGGCCGACCACCTGACCGGTCGCCTGGTGCGCCCGCGCACCACCATCGGAACGGCGATCGTCAAGGTCTTCGACCTCACCATCGCGGCCACGGGCTGGAACGAGAAGCGCCTGGCCGCGGCCGGCCGGCCGGCCCTCGCCATCCACACGCACCCCTCAAGCCACGCCGGTTACTACCCGGGCGCACGCCCGATGGCGCTGAAGATCATGGTCGAGCCCACCACGGGCGAGATCCTCGGCGCCCAGGGCGTGGGCACCGAGGGCGTGGACAAGCGCATCGACGTGCTGGCCACCGCGATCCGCGGGGACATCTCCGCGCCCGAGCTGGCCGACCTCGAACTGGCTTACGCGCCACCCTTCGGCTCGGCGAAGGATCCCGTCAACATCCTCGGCTACGTCGCCGAGAACGTGCTGTCGGGTCTCGTCAAGACCGTCCAGTGGAGCGAGATCGAGGGCTATCGCACGCGCGGCGCCCAGCTGGTCGACGTGCGCACGTCCGGCGAGTACCTGCGCGGCACAGTGCCCGGAGCGATCAACCTGCCCGTCGACGAGATCCGCGAGCGCTATCGCGAGCTCGAGACCGGAGAGATCGTCGTCATCTGTCAGGTCGGCCAGCGTGGCCACACGGCGACGCGACTGCTCAATGAACTGGGCTTTGACGCCCGCAACCTCGATGGTGGTTACAAGACGTGGAGCTCCTCGCCGGCGGCGAAGGCGCTCGAACTCGTCAGCTAACGCCTCGAAATACAAGAAACAAAGAAAGGTACACCACCACTATGTGTCATCGCACAACCTGCCGGACCTGCAAGAAGCCCACGTGGAGCGGATGCGGCAACCACATCGAGCAGGCCCTGGCCGGCGTTCCCAAGAACGAGCGGTGCCAGTGCGGCGCCGACGCGTCCGCGGGCGGCGGGTTCTTCTCGAAGTTCCTTGGTCGCTAGAGCGTGACCGCGGCGGAGACCTGGCGCGACGCGCTGGCGGCGTGGGCTCTACCCGAGCACATCCTGGCCGGCGCCGAGGAGAGCCCCTGGATCCATCCGCCGGAGCTGTTCACCCTCCCGCCGGTCATCGCCACCACGCCCTCGCACGAACGAGCGCGTGAGGCGATGCCGGTGGGAGGAACTGTCCTCGACGTCGGCTGCGGCGGCGGCATTGCGGCGTTCGCCGTCGCCCCGCCGGCGTCGCGGGTGATCGGCGTCGACCATCAGGCCGCAATGCTCGCGATGTTCAACGAGGCGGCCGCCGCGCGCGGCCTGTCGTGCACGACCGTCGAAGGCTTC
The DNA here is from genome assembly GCA_021784205.1 of Actinomycetes bacterium. The sequence continues at coordinate 9,341 of JAJXTB010000085.1, read as the reverse complement.
TGGCCCGCCGTGGCGGACGAAGTCGAAGTCGCCGACGTCGTCACCAGCCACCACGTCGTCTACAACGTGAGCGACATTGTGCCCTTCCTTGCGAGCCTCGCGGATCACGCGCGAGCACGCGTCGTCATCGAGATGCCCGATCGTCACCCCCTGTCGTCGATGTCCGACGCTTGGCGCCACTTCTGGAACCTGGAGCGGCCAGCCGAGCCGACACCCGACGACCTTCTGGCGGTCCTCGCTGAGATGGGCATCGCGGCGACACGTGAGGAGTTCGTCGCGCCCCTCGTCGAGAACCACGACCCCAAGCGCACCGCCCACTTCGCGCGGGTTCGCCTGTGCCTGCCCGCCGCGCGCGAGGCCGAGGTCGCCGACTACCTGGCGAACCAGCCCTCGGCGATCGCTCGGCGCCTCTCAACGATCTGGTGGGACGTCTAATTCCCGGGTTCGCTCACCCTTTCGGTCACGCGCCCCTCGACTAACTCGACGCGCCGTGTCGCCACGGCCAGGTCGCGCTCACGGTGCGAGATGAGAAGGACCGCCGCGTCGATGTCGGCGAGGTGGCCCAGCACGCGCCGGGCGGTGTCGTCGTCGAGACCCTCGGTGGGTTCGTCGGCGATGATGATGCGCCGGCGCGCGAGGTACTCGCGCGCGAGTCCCACGCGGCGCTGCTCGCCCCCCGAAAGCCCCGCGGACTCGCCGCCGAGCGTCGTCGCGAGTCCCGCGGCGAGCCCTGCTCTCCACGTAGCCAGAGCAGCGTCGCCCAGCGCGCGCTCGACCTCGTCGTCGGTCGCCTCGGGACGCGCCACGCGCACGTTGGCCCCGACCGAGGCCGCGAACATGTAGGGACTCTCCTCGGCGAATCCCACGTGGCAGCGCACCTGGTCGGCGGCGAGCGCGTCGTAGGGGTGGCCGTCGAGGGTGATCGCTCCCGCGTCGGGCGCGAGGAACTTCGCGAGCACGTGAGCGAGCGTCGTCTTGCCGACGCCGCTACGTCCCTCGAGCACCACGACGTCACCCGCCCGCAGGGAGATCGCCGCGTCGGTGAGGATCGGACGGCCGCGCACGACGCGCACGTCGCGCGCGGCGAGGCTCGACGCGTCGTCGACGTCGGGGATGCGTGTGGCGGGATCACGAATCGGCCAGGGCGTGGCGGCGAGAGAGTCGAAGCGCCCGGTCGCCGCGCGTTGGGGGCCGCTGTCGACAAGGGCGTCGGCGGCTTCCGCGGCCATGTCGAGCGCGGCCAGTCCCAGCAGAACGGGCACCGCGACGAGCGCTGGGTCAAGCCCCCTCGAGCGCGCGTGCGCGCTCGCGAGGAGTATCGCGACGCTCGCCGCGCCCGCTGTCGCGACAAACAGTCCCTCGATGAGGGCGCGCAACCTGCGCCGGCGCGCTTCGGCGGCGTCGACCTCGGCCTCGAGTAGGGCCAAGCGCGCGGCGAGGGGTGCGCTCGCTCCACCCATCGCGAACTCCTCCCAGCCCGTTGCGGCGTCAGCGGCGAGACGCGAGATCTGCGCGCGGCTCGCGTCGAGCTCGTCGTCGGCGCGACGAAGACCGCGACGGGCGAGCAGCGGCCAGAGCGCGAGGTCGGCGACGAGGGCGACGAGCAGGGCGAGACCCGCGGGCCCGAACACCAATCCGCAGACGAGCGCCGTGACCACTCCGGCGCCCGCGCTCGCGGCCAGGGGGCCGGCGACGCTCGCGAGGAGGTCTTCGGCCGCCTCGACGTCGCGTACGGCCAGGTCGACGACGTCGGCGCTGCGCGGCCCGAGTCCCGCGGGTACCAGAGGCTCGACGATCTCGGCGACGCGCTGGCGCACGTGCGTCATCACGGTGAGGACGACGCCGTGAGTCGCGGTGCGCTCGAGGTAGCGCCCGGCGGCCTTGGCGAGGGCGAAGAGCTGGACGAGGCCCATGGGCACCGTGAGCGAGAGCACCGCCGGCTGCTGGGCCGCTCGCACGATTAACCACGCCGAGGTGCCCGACAGGCCCAGCGTGGCTAGTCCCACACCGAGGCCCGCGCCGAGAGCGCCCACTGCCGCGCGGGCCTCGCGGCGCAGAGCGCGAGCGACCAGCCCGTCTCTCACGCGTGGCCCTTGAGATCGAGAACGGCGTCGGCGCGCAACGGCCGGTGCGAGGCGACGACGCGCGTCATGGACAGGTTGGCGATCACCGACGCCAGCTCGTCCGCGCCCCGGGGATCGAGGTGAGCGAGCGGCTCATCGAGCACGAGCACCAGCGGGTGGCGCATCAGGCAGCGCGCGAGGCCGAGACGGCGCCGCTCACCGGCCGAGAGGGCGCGGGCCCCCTCGCCGACGGGCCGATCGAGGTCCTCGCCAAGTCCGACCAGCGTCAGCGCCGCGCGAACCTCGTCGTCACCCACCGAGGGGTCGCCCAGGGTGACCGCTTCGCGCAGTGAGGAACCCGTCACCCTCGGATCCTGGGCCAGCCAGGCCACACGCGAACGCCACTGGTCGCGGTCAAGGTGTGCCAGATCGATTCCGTCGATGTGCACTTTCCCCTCAGGTGGATCCTCGAGCGTGCAGAGCTGTCGCAACAGCGTCGACTTGCCGATCCCCGAGGCGCCCGTCACGAGGAGTAGACCCCCCGGGGCGACCGCAACGTCACCCAGTGCGACGCCGGGGGAGATGCTCGGCGCGTCGAGACCTCGCAGGTCGTTGACGAGGAGGTCCAGCACGTCCTCAGTCGCGGCGACTCCGGTCGCGGACGCGTGATAGGCCGCGGCGACTCGCCGCAGGGGTAAGAAGACCTCGGGGGTCACGATCAGGATCGCGACCGCGTTCGACAGGGCCAGCCCGCCGTGGAGGAGGCGTACGCCGAGGAAGAGCGCGACGAGCGCGGTGGCGAGCGAGCTGAGCAGCTCGAGGGCGAAGCTCGAGAGGAACGCCACGCGCAGCGTCGCCATCGTCGTCTCACGCACGCGACGACCCACGCGCTCGAGCGAGTTCAGCGCGTCGCGCGAGCGGTTGAAGGCCTTGAGAGTCGCCATGCCGCGCACTACGTCACCGAAGTAGCCCGCCAGGCGCTGCTGCTCCTGCCAGCCGGCGAGCATCTTGGCCTTGGCCTCGGCGCCGAGGAGGGCCATGAAGATCGGCAACAGCGCGACGCAGAGCGCGACGATGACTCCGCTCAGCCAGTCGCGGGTCACGAGCCAGGTGACCAAGATGGCGGGCCCGACCACCGAGGCAGCGAGGGCGGTGACGTAGCGCGTGAGGTAGGCCTCGATCGCCTCGACGCCGCGCGTGGCGAGCTGCACGGTGGCGTCGATCGAGCAGCGCGGACCTCGCGCCAGCGTCGCTTCGAGTACCCGGCGGCGCAGGTCGCGCCGCACGGGTGCCGCGAGTCGCCCGGCGATCATCGCTCCGGCGGCGGTCGCGAGGGCGCGCACGAGGCTGGCGAGAGCCAGATCGACGATGGCGGCACGCAGGTCGGCGTGGCGCGACGCGAAGAGTCCACCTACCACCCGCGCGATCGCCGTGGCCTGGGCGAGGAGGGCGATCGTCGCGATCGCAGACGTTGCCGTTGCGACCACGACGGGGCCCCAGGCGAGCGGCGTCACCCGCGCGAGGCGCCTCAGGAGGTCGGTGGGCGAGTCGCTCACCCGGTAGGCGGGGCGAGCGTGGTGGCGCTGGCCTCACCGGGACGGCGGATGCGCCGGCGGAAGATCCAGTAAGTCCAGCTCTGGTAGGCGAGCACGAGGGGGGTGAAGATGAGTGCCACCCAGCTCATCACCGTGAGCGTGTAGGGGTGTGAGGCGCTACTGACGATGGTGATGTCATACGCCGGGCTGATCGAGGAGACCAGCACGTTGGGATAAAGGTTCAGCAGCAATGTCGTAAAGAGCGCCACAATGCTGACGGCCGTCGCCACGAAGGCCCAGCCCTCCAAGTGCTCGCGCGTGAGCCACGTCACGGCGGCCAGCGCCCCCAGCCCGAGGATCGGCAGCAGCGGCGGGACGAGGCCCTCGTGGTGCATCGAACGCGCACTCAGGTACGTCCAGGCGAGAAAGGCGGTCACGACGACGAACGAGAGAGGCGCCAGTCGCGCCGCGATGGCGCTCGCACGCTCGCGCACGTCGCCATCGGCCTTGAGGGCGAGGTAGGCGGCGCCGTGGAGCGTGAAGAGTGAGAGGGTGGCGAGCCCGCCCACTAGCGCGTAGGGCTTCACCAGGTCGAAGAACGTGCCCGTCCAGGTCGCGTTCGCGCCGACGGGCACGCCGTGGACGAAGTCGGCGAAGGCCACGCCCCAGAGCAGGGCCGGCAGGGCCGATCCCCAGAACAGCGCGCGGTCCCACCAGCGCCGCCAGGCGTCGTCGTCGCGCCGGTGTCGCATTTCGAACGCCATCCCGCGAAAGATCAGGGCCGCCAGGATCACCAGCAGCGCGAGGTAGAAGCCCGAGAACACCGTCGCATACCACAGGGGGAAGGCCGCGAACGTCGCACCGCCCGCGGTCAGCAGCCAGACCTCGTTGCCGTCCCAGACCGGGCCGATCGTATTGATCGCGACGCGCCTGTCGGTGTCGTCGCGGCTGACGAAGGGCACGAGGATGCCGACGCCGAAGTCAAAGCCCTCGAGGAAGAAGTAGCCGAGCCAGAGGACGCCGATGAGGGCGAACCAGAGCTTCTCCAGACCGCTGGGCGCGAGGGCGAGTAGCAGCACGATCCCTCCTAGTAGATGAGTTCGGGCTCGGGTGCGAGAGCGCCCTCGGTGAGCGGCGTGGGAACGCGGGCGAGGCGGATCAGCAGGCCGATCTCGACGATGGCGAGCAGCGTGTAGATCGCGGTGAAGCCGATGAAGCTCGCCGCGACGTAGCCGGGCGCGATCAGCGTGACGGCGTTGGAGGTCTTGAGCAGTCCGTAGACCACCCACGGCTGGCGGCCGACTTCGGTAAAGATCCAGCCGACCGAGTTGGCGATGAAGGGCGCGAGCGCCATCCAGGTGGCGAAGCGCAGGTAGACGTTCGACGTCTCCAGGCGGCGCTTCTTCATCAGCCAGAGGCCGATGGCTCCGAGGGCCAGAAGCAAGAAGCCCAGTCCCACCATGACCCTAAAGGACCAGTACAGGATCCAGATGACTGGGATGTAGCTACCGGCACCATACTTCTTGGCGGCCGCCGCCTGGATGTTGTTGATGCCGTCGACCTTTCCGTTCCAGGTGTTGGTTGCGAGCACGCTCAAGAGGTGCGAAACGCGCACCTGGAAGACCGGGTTGCCGGCGAGGTCACCGATCGTGAGCAGCGAGAAGCTCGCCCCGCTGCTCGTGGTGTAGAGGGCCTCGGCGGCGGCCATCTTCATGGGCTGCTGGACTTCCATCTGCTTGGCCTGGGAGTCGCCGAGGAAGATGGTGCCCACCGAAGCGACCATGGTGACGACGATCGCGATGCGAATTGACTTCGCGAACGCCGCCGCGTCGTGACCTCGGCGTACGTGCCAGGCCGAGACGGCGAGCATGAATACCGAGCCGGTAAGAAACGCCGAGAAGAGCACGTGGCCGTAAGCGAGCAGGAACGTCGAGTTGGTCATCACGGCCCAGAAGTTGTTCATTACCGCCTGGTGGCTCACGGGATCGATCGTGTAGCCGACCGGGTGCTGCATCCACGAGTTGGCCGCGACGATGAACGCCGCCGAGAGGATGGTGCCGAGGCTGGCCAGCCAGATCGATGCCAGGTGGACCCGGTTCGAGACGCGCCCGCGTCCGAAGATCCACACCCCGAGGAACGTCGACTCCATGAAGAAGGCGAGCAGGCCCTCGATTGCCAGGGGAGCGCCGAAGATGTTGCCCACGAAGACTGAGTAGCGCGACCAGTCCATGCCGAACTGGAACTCCTGGACGATTCCGGTTACGACGCCGATGGCGAAGTTGACCAGAAACAACTTGCCGAAGAAGCGTGTCGCGCGCTCGTAGGCCTCGTCCTTGGTCCGATAGGCCGCGGTCTGCAGCACCGCGACGAGCAGGCCCAGGCCGATTGTGAGCGGCACGAAGAGGAAGTGAAACACTGTCGTCACCGCGAACTGCCAGCGCGCCAGGGACAGCGTGAAAACACCAGCTATAAAAGCATTCACGAATAGAACATACATCATTGATTCACAACTAAGAATGTGGGAATTTCGCACGATCACGGATGAATAATCATAGGAAAAGACTATGCAAAAAAGAATTTAATGCTATCGAAAGTACACAGTCTGAAGGGCAGTTACGGGAACACAAAGTGGACTTAGGGTGACTCTCGTCACGATGGAAACAATCAATCGAGAGGCGAATGTTGTTGGTCCGTGAATCACTTTCTGAGCGATTCACGCACTGCCTCGAACGTGATCGAGGTAGAGATATGTACTCTATTCCTTCAATTCTCGGAGAATTAATCGGAGCGATGACATTATCGGACGAGCAGATTCTCTCGTAAGCGGTCGATGATGTCTAGCCTTATTCCCGACTTCGTGGCCCACAAGAGTGGGCTCCCGTACCGCTCGTCGACGGTGTTAAGGAATGACCGCATGGTGGCGGAATCAGCGGCGAGGCGCGAGGGCTCGGTACGCTCAATTGTTGACCGGTAGATCTCGTCACGTTGCAGCAGGGAGATGAGCGGACCCATTCGTGTCGACGTCAGCGCGTAGTCTGCGATGATCACATCGCGCTCTACGCCGACGAGGCTCAGGACCAGTGCTATGAGAGTCCCCGTTCGGTCCTTTCCGAAGAAGCAACTGACGATGGTGGGAGCGGACGATAGTCTAGAAAGTTCCGTGATCGCTTGGGCCATCCCGTCGCCTGACAGGTAGGCGAGATACCGATCGGCGAGTGACTCACCTCTCGTTCGGGTGGCAGTGTCATCTCTTACGGGTGAGGACACCACGTTGAATGCTCCGCTCATAATCGCGCCGAGTCCAGTGAACTCGATCTCATTCGAGGCTCGAAGGTCAAGGATGTTAACGACACCCAATGTGACGAATCGTGAGAGATCCGCATGGGTGACACGATGCAGGGCATCGCTACGAAACAGCCGGCGCCACCTCGTACGTTCGCCGGTGGCGCAGAGATAGCCGCCGACGTCACGCAGATTAAAGACACCGTCGAGATCGATGTGTCGTGACGGTCGTCCGTTGCTCATGGTGGCACACACGCTGATGAGAGTAGTGACGCGACGCTGCGCATCGTCAACCTATGGTTGTCGCCATGTCAGGGTCATCCGAGAATTTGGAACGAACGAGTCGCGACGTGACGGGAGCCGATCACGGATCAAACAGCAAAACCCATGATGGCGGAGATGTTCTCAGTGTGTTCTATGACGCCGTGTATCGCCGTCGGGACGTGCGAGGTGAATTTACCGGCGAAGCTGTGGATCCGCGAGTCCTTGAGCGACTCCTCGAGGCCGCACACGCAGCCCCGAGCGTCGGTCTCTCGCAACCCTGGGATTTCATCGTGGTCACGTCTGAGGAGACACGGCGCCAGTTCGTCGGCCACATTCAAGGTGAACGCCAGATCTTTGCCGACTCCCTTGACCCCGAGCAGGCGCGTCGATTCTCGACGATCAAGATCGACGGGGTCCTCGAGTCCAGTGTTTCGATCATCGTCACCTACAGCCCCGATCGCGGTGGACCTCATGTATTGGGTCGTCATTCCATCGCCGATGCCGGTCTGTACTCAACGTGTCTCGCGATTGAGAATTTGTGGCTCGCCTGCACCGTCGAGGGATGGGGGCTGGGATGGGTGTCGTTCTATCGCGAGGAGTTCGTCAGTGAGCTGCTGGGCTTGCCGGCGGCCGTTCGACCGGTGGCGTGGCTGTGCGTTGGACCGGTGAGGTTTCTCCAAGAGGTGCCAGACCTGGAGCGCCACGGATGGCGAGAGCGCTCGTCACTAGCGAGCGTGGTGCACCATGACCGGTGGTCTCCGGGCGTCTCGTGGCGTGACTCCGCGTCGCCGCTCGGTGGCGCGGTGCGGTCGAACTGAACCACCGTTCGCGCCCAGACTGCCTCGGCTCATTTTGTGTATGCTCGGGGTGCCGCATCGAGATGGTGCGGTGACGTAGAGATAGCGAAGTCCGGTGAGATTCCGGAGCTGTCCCGCAACGGTGATGCCCCTTTCGGGGACGAGCCCGGTCGCCTGCTCTGCGTCGACGTAATCGGTCCTCGGAGGAAGGACGGTTCGTTCCACTTCAGTGAGGTGGTGACGGGCTTCAATCATCCTCCGTTCTAGTCAACGGAGTTGTAAATGAAGAAGTATTTAAGCCTGGCGGGTGCTTTCTTGGCGTTCGTCGTGTCGTTTGTGCCAGTTCTCAACAGCCCTAGTGGCGCGGCGACGAGGTCGGGTTTCCCGGTCACTGTTCTCACCGCCCACGGAGCGGTGACCATTCCAGCGAAGCCCCATGCGATCGTCTCGTTGTCGGCGACCGCGACGGAGATGCTCTACGCGATCGGTGCGGGGTCCCAGGTGAGGGCCGTGGACAAGTACTCGAATTATCCCAAAGGCGCGCCGATGACCAGCCTTGACGGATACAGCGTCAGCGCCGAAGCTATTGCGAAGTACCACCCCGATCTCATCGTTCTGGCCTACGAGCCCCCGGCGCTCGCGTCACAGTTAGCCAAGCTGAAGATTCCCGTCATCTACGATCCGGCGGCCCCCTCGCTCGCGGTCGCCTACCACCAGTACTTGGGTCTGGGCCAAGCGACGGGTCACGTCCTCCAGGCTCGTCGGGAGGTGGCCCACCTGAGAGTCACGGTCAGTTCCATCGTGAAGTCGACGCCCCGTGCGCCCGCGGGCACCACCTACTACTACGAGCTTGATCCCACCTATTACTCAGTCACCTCATCGACGTTTATGGGATCTCTCTTGAGTTTGCTGGGCTTGAAGTCGATCGCGGACGCGGCCGGTGTGAACAGCAATGGCGGTTACCCCCAGTTGACCGCCGAGTTCATTCTCCAGGCCAACCCGACCTACATCTTCCTGGCTGATCACAAGTGTTGCCAGGTGACTCCCCAGAGCGTGGCCGCACGACCGGGTTGGCAGTCTTTGTCGGCTGTCACGAATAATCGAATCGTCACTTTGTCCGACGACATCGCGTCGCGATGGGGTCCGCGCATTACGATCCTCCTCCAAGAGGTCGCCAACGTCTTGAAGAACCAGCAAGGCTAGGGCTGACGTGAGCGACGGACCTCGCCGGAGTCTTGTCGGTCGCGCGCCGGCACCGGTGTCGGCGAGAGTCCCGTTGCTCATCTCCCTTGGTGTCCTGATCGCCGTGGCGCTGATCGCCACGGCGATCGGGCCGGCCAATCTGTCCTTGGGGTTGGTCGTCAACGTTCTCGCCTCGCATCTGCCATGGTGGCATCCTC
>JAJXTB010000084.1 GCA_021784205.1 Actinomycetes bacterium | reverse complement strand
ACGGGCTCGAGGACGCCACGCGCTACGTGGCGGACCTGCTCGAGGGTCGCGCTCGCGGCGAGACCCTCCCCTTCGTCCAGCGCGACCTCGCCACCGAGCGCGTGGTCGGCGCCACGCGGTTCATGACGCTGCGCGTCGAGGGAGCGAGGCTCTACGCGGTAGAGATCGGCGGCACGTGGCTCGCCGCCTCGGCCCAGCGCGGGGCGATCAACACCGAGGCGAAGCTCCTGCTGCTCCGCCACGCCTTCGAGACGTGGGGGGTCGTGCGGGTCGATCTCAAGAGCGACGCGCGCAACGAGCGCTCGCGCGCGGCGATCCTTCGCTTGGGCGCGAGCTTCGAGGGCGTGCTGCGACACTGGCAGCCATCCTTGGTCGTCGGTGAGGAGGGCCTCTACCGCGACACCGCCTACTACTCGATCACCGCCGAGGAGTGGCCCGAGTGTCGCGAGCGTCTCGCCGCGCGACTTCGCTAGACCGCGAGAGTGTCGAGAGAGTCCACGCGCGCCTTGAGAGTGGAGAGCAGCCCGCTCAAGAAGTCGCGACTCTGGGGCCACTGGGCGACCAGCGCGCCGAGGGTGACCTCGTAGTGGTGCGCGATCGTCACCACCATCACCAGGTGTAGCGGGGTGGTGATCCCGGGCACCGTGACGTCGACGACGCCCCCTCGCGCCCAGGCTCTCACGTAGGTCGACGGCGTCCAGTTGATGCCCCCGGTTTGCGTCTCGCCCGTCCCCGTGGCGCCGTCGACGAGAAGTTGGGCGTTGGCGCGCGCGAAGCACGCGCCGAAGTTCGCCCGGCTCATCTCGGCGCGGTCCTTTTCCACCGTCGCCGTGGTCGCGTAGTACTGGGTAATCGTCGCGAGCTGGATGCCGCCGAAGTCGCTCGAGCTGAAGATGGGCGAAGTGACCTGGTAGTCCGGCATCTGCCCGGCCGCGCCGTAGACGCGGTCGGCCGAGTGGCTGACGCCCAGGCAGGACTCGAAGGCGGCCGTCGCCTTCACCCACGACGAGCCCGCCGGTGCCGCCGTGGTGGGCGTCGAGGTGATGACCTGGTTCGCGGGGCCAAAAAGGTAGCCCAGCACCGACGTCGGCGCCGCGCTGAACGAGCTCGGCAGATCGCGAATCGAGAGGTTGACCGCGCGCGCGCTCGCGAGCTCGTGGGGACCCGAAGAGAGCCAGGCGGCGATGCCCCCGGCGAAGGACGCGAGCAAGAGCACGACCGCGAGGGCGAGGGGACCCGCGCGGCGACGTCGACGCGTGACCTCGCCGCCGTGGGCTCGCACGACGTCGCCGACAGCGTCGTAGTCCGCGAGGGAGGCGTTGCGCCAGCAGTAGCGCACGCCGGCGACGGTGCCAAAGAGCGCCATGGCGCGACCCGAACGCGCGAGCTGGAGGTGGACGATCTCCACCCAGGGCGTCTGCCAGGCGACCGGCTCGTCGCCGGCGAGCTGGGTCAGCGCGTCGTCGTCAAAGAGCAGGGTGACCGGCGCGCTCGCTCCGTGCGGCACGAAGCTCGGTGCCACGCTCCAACCCGAAGACGAGAGGGGGCTCACGCGAGGTGGCCCGCGACGTCGGCGGCCGCGTCGGCGGCGACGTCAACGGCCGCGTCCAAGACCTCGTCGTCGTGGGATAGACCCACGAAGAGGATCTCGTAGGCGCCGGGCGCGAGCGCGACGCCGCGCGCGAGCATCGCGTGAAAGAACGCGCGGTAGAGGCCGTTCTCGGCCCAGACGCGCGCCTCGGAGAAGTTCGTGGGCGCGGGCGACTCCTCGCGCGCGAGGTAGAGGCCGCTCAGCGAGCCCACGACGGGCACGATCGCGTAGAGCCCCGAGGCGCGAATGGCCGCCTCGAGGCGCGCCGCAAAGCGCGAAACCCGCCGCGCGAGCTCGTCGTAGTCACGCGGGCCCACCAGGGCGAGCACGCGCGAGCCCGCCGCCATCGCGAGCGGATTACCCGAGAGGGTTCCCGCCTGGTACACGGGCCCGGCGGGCGCGAGGTGGGAAAGCAGCGCCGCCGAGCCGCCGAAGGCCCCCACCGGCAGTCCCCCGCCGATCACCTTGCCAAAGCACCACAGGTCCGGCGTGACGCCAAAGTACTCTTCGGCGCCACCGGCGCCCAGACGAAAGCCGGTGATGACCTCGTCGAAGATGAGGAGAGCCCCGACGCGGTCGCACTCGGCGCGCAGTCCCGCGAGGAAGCCCGGCGCCGGCGCGACCAGATTCATGTTCGCCGCGACGGGCTCGACGAGGACCGCCGCGACGCTCTCGTCGAGTTGGGGCACGACGTTGAAGGGCGCGACGATCGTGTCGGCGACCGCTCCCTCGGTGACTCCGGCCGAACCCGGCAGGCCCAGCTGGGCGACTCCGCTGCCGCCCGCGACGAGGAGCCCGTCGGAGTGGCCGTGGTAGCAGCCGTCAAACTTGACGATCTTGGCGCGTTGGGTCGCGCCGCGCGCGAGGCGAACGGCGCTCATCGTGGCCTCGGTGCCCGAGGAGACGAAGCGCACCTGCTCGAGACCGGCCACGCGCGCCACCAACATCTCGGCCAGGGTCACCTCGCCCGGCGTGGGCGCGCCGAAGGTCGAGCCGCGCTGGGCCGCCTCGCAGATCGCCGCCACGACCTCGGGGTGGGCGTGGCCGAGCAGCGACGCCCCGTAGGACTGGACGAAGTCGAGGTAGCGACGACCCTCGACGTCGGTGACGTAGGCCCCCGCGCCGCTCGCGACCGTGTAGGGGGTGCCCCCCACCGAGGAAAAGGAGCGCACCGGCGAGTCGACGCCCCCGGGAATCACCGCGCGGGCGCGCTCGAACCACTCGACGTTGCTCACGCGCCCAAGGCCTCGGCCACCTCGCGCGCGAAGTAGGTCAGGACGATCTGCGCGCCGGCGCGCTTGATCGCCGTCAGCTGCTCGAGGGCCACGGCGTGGCCGTCGATCCAGCCGCGCTCGGCCGCGGCCTTGACCATCGCGTACTCGCCGCTCACGTGGTAGGCGGCCAGGGGCACGTCGAACTCGCTCGCGAAGTCACTCAGCACGTCGAGGTAGGTCATCGCGGGTTTGACCATGAGAATGTCCGCGCCCTCGTCGAGATCGAGGCGCGCCTCGCGCAGGGACTCGCGGCGATTGCGGTAGTCCTGCTGGTAGGCGCGCCGGTCGCCGCCGCCGGCGATTTCGACGTTGACCGCCTCGCGGAAGGGGCCGTAGAGACCGCTCGCGTACTTCGCGCTGTAGGCGAGGATCACGGTGTCCTGGTGGCCCGACTCGTCGAGGGCGCGTCGGATGGCGCCAACCTGACCGTCCATCATGCCGCTCGGGGCGACGACGGCCGCGCCGGCGTTCGCCTGGGCGAGGGCCGCGCGCGCGTAGAGCTCGAGGGTGGCGTCGTTGTCCACGCCGCCGCGCGCGTCGAGCACCCCGCAGTGGCCGTGGCTCGTGTACTCGTCCAGGCACAGGTCGGCCATGACGACGATGTCGTCGCCGTGGGCGTCGCGCAGCTCAGAGAGCGCCACCTGGACGATGCCCTCGGGGTCGTAGGCTCCCGAGCCGACCTCGTCCTTCGTGCTCGGCACGCCAAAGAGGATGACGCCGCCGACCCCGGCGCCCACGAGAGCGCCGACCTCGTCGCGCAGGCTCGCGAGCGTGTGCTGGACGTGGCCGGGCACCGAGGCGATCGCGCGCGGACTCTCGAGTCCCTCGCCCACGAAGAGCGGCGCGACCAGGTCCGAGGGCGAGAGCGTCGTCTCGGCGACGAGACGGCGTAGGGCCGGCGTGCGTCGCAGGCGACGGGGTCTCTCAACGGGGAACACGGCGCCAGCCTATTGCGCGCTCTCGGGGCCGAGGCTAGCCAGGCGCGTGGCGAGGTCCGAGCTCCAGCCCACGAGGACGCGCTCGTGGTCTCGGCGTACGCACGCGCGGGTCGTCTCGCCCGGCACCACGACCCACGCGCTCGCCGCCACGTGCTCGCGCGCGAGCGCCCAGGCCGAGGGCGCGCCGATGAGAACGACGTCGCCACGCGCCAGCAGGTCGCGTTGGGCTTCGGTGAGCTCGAGCGCTCGGGTCTCGTAACAGGCGACGTGCAGCGTCTCGATACCGCGCGCCGCGAGGGCGTCGGCGAGCTCGGGGCGGGTCTCGGCCGCGCCAAGGCTGAGAACCGGTCCCTCGTCGACGAGGGGCGCGAGGTCGCTCGCGCTCGCGGCCTCGGCGCGCACCTCCAGACCACGCTCGCGCAGCGCGGCGCTCGTCGAAGCCCCCACGCTCAAAAGCGGCGCACCGAGAACTCGCGCGGCGCGCGCGCCACAGTTGGCGCCGCGAGCGCTGCTCACGACGATGTAGCGAACGTGGCGGGCGGACAGCGCGGCGACCTGGGCGTCGACGATCTCCTGGTCGAGGGGCAGCGTCGTCGTGAGGGGTACCTCGTCGACGTGGGCGTGACCGGTGAGCCAGTCACGTTGGCGTTCGTTGTAGCCGGCCTCGCGCGTCAGCACGACGCGCATCACTGCCAGCCCGCGAGGTCTCGCCCGTGTCGCTCGTCGGCCAGGAGCGTCGCCAGAGCGCTACCGAGGGCCTCGGGATCGTCTCCGCGTAGTACCGCGCGCACGCTGAGGGTTCCGTCGGTGGCGAGCATGACCCCGCGCAGAGTCAATGAGCCCTCGTGGTAGTACGCGTGCGCGCCCGCGGGCACGCTGCATCCCGCGCCGAGAGTACGAAGGAAGGACCTCTCGGCGCGCAGCGCCACGTGGGCCTCGACGTCGTCGAGGGGCGCGAGCGCCGCGCGCGTGGCCTCGTCGTCGACGCGGGTTTCGACCGCGAGGGCGCCCTGGCCCACCTGGGGGACGAACCACTCCGGGTCGAGGCGCTCGGCGATACGCGCGCTCTCACCGAGGCGCTCGAGCGCCGCGGCGGCGGCGATCACAGCGTCGACGTCATCGCCCGCGCGCGCCAGGCGCGTCGCCATGTTGCCGCGCAGCTCGACGACGTGCAGGTCGGGTCGGCGCTCGAGAAGCAGCGCGCGGCGCCGCGGCGATCCCGTGGCGACCGTCGCGCCGGGACCGAGCCCGGCGAGAGCGCGTCCCACCACGACGTCGGCCGCGTCGCGGCGCTCGGGCACGCACGAGAGCGCGAGTCCGTCAGGACTCGCGCTCGGCAAATCCTTCGCGCTGTGGATCGCCGCGTCGACCTCGCCGGTAAGCAGCGCCCGTTGGATCTCCACGGCGAAGACGCCCTGGCCCCCCAAGCTCGACAGGGCCTCGTCGCGGCGCCGATCCCCGCTCGTCTCGACTTCGACGATGCGCGTCTCGACGCCCAGGGCGCTGAGTCGCGCCGCCACGAAGCCCGCCTGGGCCAGCGCGAGGGGCGAGCGGCGCGTCCCGAGTCGCAGGACCGTCATAGATCAAAGAGCTGGCGCGTCGCCTCGCTCAGGCGCACTCCCTGGTCGGTGCCGGCCGACTCCTTGAGTGCCACCGTCGGCCGATGCGCGAGCTTGGCCACCACCGAGCGCACCAGCGAACGCACGACATCGCGCTGAGAGTCCTCGAGGGCGAGCAAGTCGTGCTCGCGTCGCGCGAGCTCGGCGTTGACGATCTCGTCAAAGTGCTCGCGCAGTTCGCTCACGATGCGCGCGGCGCCGCGCGCGCGCTGGTCGGCGACGTAGCGCTCGACGTCGTCGGTGATGAGGGCTTCGGCGTGGGCGACCGCCTCGCGACGTCCGTCGAGCGCCTGGTCAATCCGTTCGCGCAGGTCACCCACGTCCACGCGCCGCACGCCGTCAACGTCACTCACATCGACGGCGACCGCGCGCGGGATGCCCAGGTCGAGCAAGAGGACCGGCCGGGAGCGCCCCGCGAGGTGCTCTCGCGTCACCAACGGCGAGGGCACCTCGGCCGCCACCACCACGAGGTCGGCGCCCGCGAGGCGCCCCGGCAGGTCCTCGAGCGCAGCGACGCCGACGCGCGGGTCGCCCAACTCGTGGGAGAGGGCCTGGGCGGTGGCGAGTGTGCGATTGAGAATCGTGAGAGAGCCCAGCGCGGGCGAGGCGTCGAGCAGGCTGCGCACGACCCCGCTCGCCAGTTGGCCCGCGCCGACCACGACGACGGTGGTGCCGGCGAAAGACGCGGCGAACTCCTCGAGCGCCAACGTGGCCGCCGCCTGGGCGAAGCTCGTGGTGCCGCGCGCAATCGTCGTCTCGGCGCGCACCCGCCGTCCGGCGGCGAGAGCCCGATGAAAGAGGTCGTCAAGTTCGGCGCCGGCGGTCTGCTCCTCGCGGGCCAGTTCGAGGGCGCGGCGCAGCTGGCCGAGGACCTCGAACTCGCCGGGCACCACGGACTTGAGACCGGCCGCCACCGCGAAGAGGTGCGTCGCCACGCCACGGTCAAAGTGCACGCTCAAGCGGTGCTCGAACTCACTCGCCTCGATGCCCGTGAAGTGCGCGAGGGTCGTCACGACGTCCTCGATCGCGCCGTGGAAGAGGTCGATCACCGCGACGACCTCAGTGCGCAGGCACGTCGAGATGAAGACGGCCTCGTGAATGTTGCGCTGGGCGACGAGGGTGCGCAGGACCTTGCTCCACTCGTGTTCGAGGATCGTCGCGCGCTCTAAGAAGTCGAGGTCCGCGTGCTCGTGGTCGATCCCCACCGATATCAGTGCCACGAGGCCTCCGCGTTTTTGGACATGCTAGAGGCGTTCGAGGCCGCGATGCCGAGGGAGTGCAGCACGCCACCACCCAGCGGCCCGGTGCCGTTGTTCAGGTGGTACATGAGAATTTGGAGCTCGATGGAGAAGTCCACGTAGTGCACCGCCGTGCCCAGGGGCACCGAGATCACCTGGGGGGCGAAGTTGAGCAGCCCGCGAATGCCCGCGGCGACCAGCCGGTCGGCGACCGCCTGGGCCGCGGCGCTCGGCACGCAGATGACCCCCACCGTGGCCGCGGCGATGGGCCCGTCGAAGGGCTCGACGACGTGACCGGCGATCTCGCTGCCCACGACGTGGGGGTCGTTGTCGTAGAGGGCGCTGAGCTGGGCGCCGCGAATGAGAAAGTTCGAGGAGTTCACCAGGGCCCGCCCGAGGTTGCCCAGGCCCACGACGACGACGCCGTAGTGGCGGTCGTGTCCCAGGGCCTCGGCAATGCGCGCCGAGAGCACGCCGAGCTCGTAACCCGCCCCGCGCGTGCCGAGCGTGCCGAGTCCGGCGAGGTCGCGACGCACGGTCGTCGCGGTGACGCCGGCCAACTCGCCGATCTGGCGCGAGTCGATGCGCGTCTGGCCGCGGGCGATCCAGCCCTCGACGATGCGCTGGTAGATCGGCAGGCGAGAAATCGTCGGTTCGGAGAGCTTGCGCGCACGCAGGCGGGTGGTCACCGCCCCCACGCTACCGTTCGCTAGCGACCCAGTTGACGGCTGCGCTCGGCGGCGGCGGCCACCGCGTCGAGGAAGGCCGCGCGCACCGCGCGGCTCTCCAGCACGCGCAGTCCCGCGGCCGTGGTGCCCCCGGGCGAGGTGACCTGGGCGCGCAACTCTTCGGGCGACTCACCGCTTCGCGCGAGCAGTTCGGCCGAGCCCGCAAAGGAGTCCACGACGAGCTGGCGCGAGACCTCGCGAGAGAGTCCCTGGTGCACGCCGGCCTCGATGAGGGCCTCGACGACGAGGTAGAGGTAGGCCGGCATAGGGCCCGAGAGACCCGTCACCGCGTCGAGGTTGCGTTCGGTGACGCGCACGACCGAACCCACGGCGCCGAGCACGCCTTCGGCCCACTCCAGGTCGGCGCTCGTGACGTGGGCTCCCCCCGCGATGGCGCTCGCCCCGCGACCCACCAGCACCGGTGTGTTGGGCATCGCGCGAACGACCGCGACCGGCCCGGGCATCACCGCCTCGATCCGAGCGGTCGCGAGTCCGGCGACGACCGAGAGCAGGCGCGTCGCCCCGCAGGCGCCGGCCACGCGCGCGGCCGCCTCGGCGTGATCGGGCTTCACGCAGAGGATGACTCCCGAGTGCGGGCCCACGTGCTCGAGCTCGAGGCCCGCGACGATCGTGACGCCCGCGAGACGGGCCGCGAGGGCCTCGCGTTGCTCGCGCGCGTTCTCGACGATGAGCAGCCCACTGGGGGCCACACGTTCCGCGCGCAGCAGACCTTCGGCCAGGGCCGCGCCCATCTTGCCGCCGCCGACGATGATCAGTTCGTACGCCACGGTGCCACGCTACCTGGTCACTTGGCGCGTCGCGGGGCCCGACGGTACCAGCGCGGGTGCGCGAGCGACATCGCCGTCGGGTACATCTCATCGACGTAGGTCACGCACGCGGCCACGAGTTCGTCGACGCGCGCGAGACTCGCGTCGGCGAAGTCCATCGTGGCCACGAGGTAGATCCCCTCCTCCGGACCGATCGCGCAGTGCAGTCCGGCCAGACCCGCGTTGCGCTTGAGCAGGTAGCGATAGAGCGCCTCGGCGTTCTCCTCGGGCGCGGGGACGAGCTCGCACTCCACGTGCACGCGTCGCTGGCCCAGGCGCCACCAGAGCGTGATGACGTCCTTCTCCTCGGCGCGCACGCGCACGAGCCAGTGGTAGTCACCGCGCGCGTCGGGTTCATCGCGGTGCTCGATCTCGCCAAAGAGGCCCCCGCTCGTCCACTCGCGCGCCCACGTCGCCAGCAGTTCGTCGAGCTGCTGCGCGCGAGCGTCGCTCACCGCGTGAGCGAGTCGACGAGCAAGAGGAGCGACTGGGCCGCGGCGCGCCAGGTGTAGGGGCGCGCCCGCTTGACCGCCCCCTCGGCGAGCGAGGCCGCGTTCACCGGATCGAGACTGCGCGTGACCGCGTCGGCCCAGACGCCGGGGTCTCGCTCGGTGACGAGGTAGCCGTTCACCGAGTCGTCGACGAGGGTGGGCAGTCCCCCCACGTCGCTCGCGACGACGGGCGTGCCACACGCCGAGGACTCCAGGGCCACCAGGCCAAAACTCTCCGCCCGCGAGGGCACCAGGGTGACGTCGGCCGCGCGCATCCACGTCGAGAGCAACTGGTGGGCCTGGGGGGCGATGAAGGTGACGTTCTCGATCACCCCGGCCTCGCACACCCGTTCGTGCAAATGAGCGAGCGTCTCGCGCCCGCTGGGCCCCGAGGGTCCGCCGATGATCGCCAGCTGGGTCGCCGCGCCACGCGCGCGCGTCTCGATCAGGGTTTCGAGGGCGAGGTCGACACCCTTGAGAGACTGGATGCGCCCCACGAAGAGCAAGAGTGAGGACCGCGCGTCGAGGCCGAGCGCGCGGCGCGCCTGGTGGCGATTGCCGGGGGCGAAGAACGCGTGCTCGACGCCCAGGGGCACCACGTGCACGCGCGAGGCGGCGGCGCTGTAGAGGCGCACGAACTGGTCGGCCTCGACCTCACAGCTGGCCAGCGCCGCGTCGGCGCAGGCGAAGAGGGCGGCCTCCTGCTCGGCGCGCTCTTCGGACTCGGCCTCGAAGGTCGCCGCCTTCACTCGCTCGAGGGTGTGGAAGGTCATGATGAGCGGCACGTCGAGCTCGTGCTTGAGTCGGTGCCCGGCGAGGCCGCTCAGCCAGTAGTTGGCGTGAATCGCGTCGGGCAGCCCGCAGCCGCGAAACGTCGCCTTGATGGCGTCGGTGAACTCATCGACGTAGAGGCCCAGCTCGTCGCGCGCGAGCGGCGCCGGCGGTCCGGCGGTGACGTAGTGGACCTTAAAGCCCGGCTCGACGCGCACGACGTCGCGCTGTTCGGGGTCCTCGCGCCGGGTGTAGACGTCGACGTCGTGACCCAGCCGGGCGATCGCGGCGGAGAGCTCGCGCACGTACACGTTCATTCCCCCGCTGTCGCCGGTGCCCGGCTGAGCGAGCGGTGAGGTGTGATAGGAGAGCACCGCGAGACGCGCCACGTGGCGAGCCTAACGGTCAGCCTCGCGCTCTCCACGACGAGCGCGCCACGACCCAGTGCACCCGAGAGGCCGCCACCGGTCCAAAGTCACGCGAGTCGGTGGAGGCCCCCGGATTGTCCCCGCGCAGATCGAGCATTGAGCCCTCACGCGCCACGCAGCGTTTGAGCAGCCAGCGATCACTCAGCCGTGGGTCGGGGGTGACCACGACGTCGCCGACTCGCACCGCGCGCAGGCGACGCACGATCGTCAGTCGCTCACCGGCTCGATACGTCGGCGCCATCGACGAGCCCTCGACGACGACGCGTCGCACGAAACGCTCGAGGACTCGCACCACGAGGCTGAACGCTACCCGGACCGACTCGCTAACCTTCGAGGTACTACATCGATTCACACGAAAGGCCCACCATGACTGTGCTCTCTCGCATCGCTGACCTGCTCGACACCCACTCGACGCCACTGACGGTCTCGGCCCACTGCGACCTGCCCTGTGGCGTCTACGACCCGGCCCAGGCCCGCATCGAGGCTCAGTCGGTCAAGGCCACCATGGAGAAGTACAACGCCTCGAGCGACCCCGACTTCAAGGTGCGCGCCACCTTGATCAAGGAGGAGCGCTGCGAGCTCGTCAAGCACCACCTGTGGGTGCTGTGGACTGACTACTTCAAGGTCGATCACCTCAAGGCCTTCCCCAACCTGCATGACCTCTTCTGGATGGCGACCAAGTCGGCCGGTGACGCGAAGAAGACCAACGACGTCGTCGTCGCCGACCGCCTGCTGAGCGAGATCGACGCCATCGCCGAGATCTTCTGGGCGACGAAGAAGTAGTCCGCCCTAGCGGCGCGCGCGGTCGATGACGATGTCTCCCGACATCGTGTTGACCTTGATGAACGAGAGTTGATCGCTGTCGCCGGCGTCGCCGGCGCTGAGATCAATGGCCGAGCGAAGGCTCCCCGACATGGTGTTGCCGGTCACGTCGACCCCGAGTCCACTCGTGACGAGGACCGTCACGTCGCCCGAGGCCGAGTTCACCGAGAGCGCCCCGGGGTCGGTGGCGGTGACGACGACGTCGCCCGAGGCGCTGGTGATGTCGGTCTTTTGCGCCGCGCCCGTGCACGTCACGTCGCCCGAGGCCACGCGACAGCGCAGACGCTTCAGCACGCGCCCCGCGGTGACATCGCCCGAGGCCGTGCGCACGTCAAAGTCGTCCAACGTGTCGGTGGCCACGACGTCGCCCGAGGCGCTCGTGACCTTCACCTCGCCCAGAGCGACGCCCACGTGGGTGTCGCCGGACATGGTGGTCACCTGAAGGTCGGACCCTTCGGGCAGCGTCACGATGACGTCCACGTCGTCAACGTTCGTGGTGAGCCAGTCGCGCAACACGCCCGAGGAGCGACCCTTAGCGCGGGGGATCGTCTCGATCTCGAGCGTGCCGCGCGCGTCGTCGAAGGTGATGATCGCCCTTCTAAGTACCTCGTCGCGCCCGGCGCGATTGCTGCCGAGCACGACGCTCACCTCGTGGTCGCGGCTCGCGCGCACCGACACGTCGCCACTGCGCGTCGTGATCACCGCAGACACGGCGCCACGCGCGACGAAGGACTCGCGTCGCTCGTGCGCAAATCCCGGTGCGCGTGAGTCGCTCGTCTCGTGGTTGTCTTTCTTCATGTCACTCCCCTTGTTCAGTCCAATGACGACGTAACGACGCGAGACGTAGGCCGGCGCCTCGTGGGGCGCGCGACGAGTCACCTCGAACGCCGCGGCCCGCTCGCCGCCAACACTCTCGAAGTTGAGCGAGCGACGCCGCGTGGCGACGTAGGTCGTCCTCGTCTCGCTCGGTGGTAGGTAGCGCAGCGTCATAACTCTCCCCCGTGATCCCTAGGCGCGGCCGCGGCCGCGCAGTTGGCGCTTGTTGATGAAGGTGGCGTTGGGCACGTCGTGGCGCACCGATCGCTCGAGGGACCGCACGATCCACGAGTTGACGGAGGATCCGACGTCGGAGGCCAAGTCCTCGATGCTCTCCTTGAGATCGTCACTGAGGCGAAGGGCAATGCGCGCGGAGTAGTTGCTCGGGGCCGTGGGTTCCTCGAGCTCGGGGCTCACCAGCCGGGCGAGTCGCACCTCGTCACCCTCGACCACCAAGCTCAGCGGCGCCGTGTTGGCGACGTTGTACTCCTGGACGAGCGCGTTCAGCGAGTCGAGCAGGTGCTTTTGGAACGACGGCGCGAGCGTCAGCGACAGCCTCTCGATGACGCTGGCCGTCTCCTCGTTGGCGAACGCCGCGAGGTTGGAGAAGTCGGCCCGAATGTTATTGATGCAATCTGATATCAGCATTGACATCATGATAACAGAACTGTGATGGCAAAGTCAACATCATGTGGATCATTGGAAAATGACTGGTCACGGCGCACTTCTCGTCGAAGGCACGTCAACGGTGGGCAAAGGTAGGTACGCGGGGACTCGCCCGGCGCGAGACGAACTAGCTCAGTTCGGGGTGGGCCGGGCAGTGCGCCAGCAGGGGTGACTCGGCGAGGGTCGCGTCGTCAATCGCGGTGCCACAGACCTGACACGTGCGATAGGTGCCCGCCCGTAGCCGCTCGAGCGCACGGTCGACGTCATTCAAGACGGCCTCGATGCGCGCGACGC
>JAJXTB010000083.1 GCA_021784205.1 Actinomycetes bacterium | reverse complement strand
GACAAACCTCGTCGATCACGCCGCCGCCATGGGACGTCTCCTCTTTGACGGACTGCACGCCATCGCGCGCGAGCACGCCGACGTCATCGCCGAGGTTCGCGGTCTGGGCCTCATGGTGGGCATCGAGTACGTCGAGGACTCGCTGGGCCCGCGCATGTCCTACCACCTCGCCCAGCACGGCGTGCTCGCGATCTACAGCGGAAACCAGCCGGCTGTGATGCGCCTCATGCCGGCCCTCGTCATCGAAGAGGCGGAGATCGCCTACCTGCTCCAAGCCCTGGAGAACGCCATCGCCGACCTCAAGGCCGGTCGGGGCCCGAGCGAGTCGCCCGAGCGAGTCAAGCGCCGGCCCGCGCGCTCGAGCGCGACGTCCTGAGGAGAACCGTGGCCGACTGGGACGAACTACGCGAGGCGCTCGCGGACTACACGATCAGCTGCAACGGCAACGCTCGGCTGCGCAAGATGCAGCGCGACTGGACGCGCACGCTCCACTTCATCTGCTCTGACACCTCGACGACGTTCTCCATGGCGGTCGATCGGGGCGAGATCATCTCCACCGTCGACGGCCACGTGGGGGTACCCGACATCGTGGTCACCACGACGTCCGAGACGTTCTGTGACATGTTCTGGGGCGATCTCAACCCGGTCCAGAAGTACCTGCGCGGCGAGATCACGGTGAAGGGCTCTCAAGAGGACGTCATGCGCCTCGACGCGATCAGCTACGTCATCTGGCCCGACTCCTGATGCCCGAGGGCGACGCGCCAGCCATCACGCTTCGCCGCTCGGTGGGCAGCGCCACCGCGACGGCGACGTCGGCGGGCCTCGCCTTCGCCGCCATTGACTACCTCGGCGTCGTCTCGATCCTCGCCTACGCCCCGGGGGCCACGGCGGCCTTCGCCATCTTCGTCGGCGGCCTCATCGTCATCCTCGTCTCGGCCATCTTCTCCGAGTTGAATGGCCTCTACCCCACCGCCGCGGGCATTCGCCTCTACCTGGGACGAGCCGTGGGCAATCGCACCGCCCTGTCGGTCACCTTCACCTACATGACGACCGTCGTCCTCGTCATCGCGGCCGACGCGTTTCTCATCGGCGCCGCGGTGCGACACGTGCTGCGCGAGCCGGCCGTGCTCGCCTACGTCTGGATCGCCGTGCTGCTTGGCGTTGCGCTCGGCGCGAACCTCAAGGGTGTTCGCCTGGCCGGTTGGGTGCAGACGATCGTGACCTACACCGTGCTCGCGGGTACGTCGATTCTGTCGGTCGTCGCGCTCTTTCACGTCGGCGGCGCCTTCCACCAGCCCCTCAACCTCTTCGGGCGCGGATCGTTCTCGGGGATCCAGGCGATCGCCTTCGCGGTCTTTCTCTACGCCGCGTTCGAGTGGGTCACGACCACCGCGGAGGAAGCGCGCGCCCCCCACGTCATCACGCGCGCCCTCTTCCTCGCCCCCCTCATCATCTGGGCGGTCGCCTCGGTCTTCGCCCTGGCCCTCTCGCACCTCGTGGCCTACTCGTCGCTGCACGCCAGCGCCTACCCCCAACTCCTGCTCGGTCGCGCCGCCCTGGGCACCGTGGGCGAGCTGTGGATGCTGGCCCTCACGGTGCTGACGGCCCTGAACACCTTCAACGGCGGCTTCCTCGTCGCCTCGCGATTCATGTACGCCGCCGCGCGCGAGGGCAACTTGCCGCGTCCCTTCGCGCGGCTCAACCTCAACGCCGTACCCTGGCTCGCCGTCACGACCCTGACCGTCGTGTCCGCCGTGGTGGCGGCTCTCGTGTTCGCGACGGGCCAGTGGCTCCTGCTCGTCTCGGTCGGCGCGGCGATCGAGTGCGCGATCTACGCGATCGGCTCGGTCTGCCTACTCGTCCTGCGCTCGCGCGAGCAGCGACACCGCCCCTTTACTCTCATCGCGGGACGACCCCTCGCCCTGGTGGGCGCCGTCCTCTTTAGCGTCTTGTTCGTCGCCACGGCCTTCGCGAACCCGAAGGACTCGCGGCGCTTCTCCCTTGCGCCCTTTAGCGTCATCGCGGTACTGAGCGTCCTCTCCGTCGCCTACGTCCTCTTCGTCGTGCCGCGCCTCCAGCGAGCCCACGCGGCGCGAAGCGCGGCCGCGCGCCCGCGGCGCCGTCCCGCGCGAGCGTCATCCGAGACAGTTGAAGAGAGTCGCGCCGACGAGATCGATGAGACGCGCGACTAGGTCTCAGACTCCGGTGAGACACCGCTGACAGCCCCGAATCCGAGACCCAACCACATCGGATTCGGGACCGAGGTGTCGCCACTGGCGTCGCGATCTACATGACGATGACGGCTCGCCCGTCGAGCGTCCCGTGGTGGAGCCTCTCGTAGGCCTCGGGCGCCTGGTCGATCGAAAAGCGCTCGACGTGCACGTCGAGGCGTCCCGCCTGAGCCATCTCGATCACCTCGAAGAGCTCCTCGCGGTACCCCCAGTAGGTGGTGGCGACGTGCGCCTCGTAGGGAGTGGCGAAGAAGCCGACGGGTATCGTCGCTCCCCCCATGCCCAGTCCCACAATCTTGAAGTCGCCTCCCACGCCCACCACCTGGCGCGCGACGTCGAGGCTCTCCTGAAAGCCGGCGAAGTCAAAGACCCCCTCGGCCATGCGACCCTTGGTCAGCTCGCGCACCTTCGCCACAACCTCGGGGTCGCTCGAGAGCAGCGTCTCGTGCGCGCCCGACTCTCTGGCCAGCTGGAGCTTGGACTCATCCACGTCGAGGGCGATGATGCGAGCACCGGAGAGCTCGCGCAGGATCTGAATGCCCAGGTGGCCGAGGCCCCCGGCGCCGAGCACGACGGTCGTCGTGCCGGCACCGAGCTTGGGCAGGCTCGCCTTGATCGCGTGGTAGGGGGTGAGAGCGGCGTCGGTGAGAGGAGCCGCGATCGCCGGGTCAAGGTCGCCGATGTCCACGAGGTGACGCGCGTTGTCGACGATCATGTACTCGGCCATCGCCCCGGGCGCGCCAAGGCCGGGCGCGAGGATGGCGAGTGCGGCCGCTCGCTCGCAGTAGTTCTCGTGTCCCTGGGCGCACTGGTGGCACACGCCACAGCCCCACGGTCCATACACCGCGACGTTCTGGCCGATCGCGACGCTCGAGACGCCCGCGCCGAGCTCGACGACGGTGCCCACGCCCTCGTGGCCGAGGGTGAGGGGCAGGGTTCCGAGGAAGTACTGCTCCTCGGGAATGCTCATGACGAACACGTCAGAGTGACAGAGCCCGGCGGCGGTCACCTTCAACAGGACCTGACCGGGTCCGGGCACCGGTCGATCGATCTCTACGACCTCGGGAGAACCACCAAACGTGCGGTACTGGACTGCCTTCATCGGAGTCTCCCTTCGAGAGTCTCGCGGCGTCTCGGTCCGTACGCGTGTGCCTAGCGCCCGAGGCGCCCCACTACTGGGCTATCACCGCCCGGAGCTCACCACTAGGGAACTTTGTCACTTGACGTCGACGCGATCGCCTCCATGGCGTCGCCGCGAACCAGGGCCGAGCAGGTCGCGTTGGCGACGACTGCCCTCTCGTGTCGCCACGTCGCGGCGAGTGCCAGTGGTGTCGCGCGGTGTTCGCATCCACGCGGACGCGTCGCTACGTTGGATCTCGTGGGAGAAACATGACTGCCCCTCGCGGTGCGACCGGGCGCGCGAAGCGGCCCGCGTGCGGCGCGCTCGAGGTGACGCACGCGGGCCCGGGGCGAGCCTCCGCGCGCATTCGCAGAGGGTGCCCGTGAGGACTCCTCTGCTCTCGCCCGAGTCTCTCGCCGCGAGACTGGGCGAGCCCGAGCTCGTGGTGCTCGAGGTGTCGTTCTTCGAGGTCCCCCGGGCCGACTACGCCACCTCTCACATCCCGGGGGCGCGCTTTTCGTACTGGAAGGACCTGCTCTGGCACGAGACCCAGCGCGAGTTCGCCACGTCCCAGGTGCTGGCCGACCGACTGGGCCCCCTGGGCGTCGGTGACGACTCGACGCTCGTGCTGGTGGGCGATCCCCTGCAATTTGCCACCTACACCTACTGGGTCCTCACCATGGCGGGACTGGCCGAGCACGCCTACGTCCTCGATGGCGGACGTCGCACGTGGACCGCGCGCCACTTGCCCACGACCAGTGACGTGCCACCCAATGCGCCTCAGGGCCTGAGCGCGGGCCAAGCGGACCACTCGAGTCGCATCGGGCGGGATGAAGTGCGTGAGGGACTGGGTCGACCCGAGCGCGTGCTCCTCGACCTACGCTCCCTCGAGGAGTTCACGGGCCAACGGGTGGCGCCCCTTAGCGCGCCCTTCGACCACGGCGCGGAGCGCAGGGGCCACATCCCCGGCGCGCGCCACCTGCCGGTGGAACGACTCCTTCGCGACGAGGGAACTTTCGCGGGCGCTGACGAACTTCGAGGCGCCTTCGAAGACGTGGGCGCGCTCGACGCCGGCGAGGTCGTCACCACCTGTCGGCTCGGTCATCGCGCCTCCTTGGGGTGGTTCGCCCTCACTCAGCTCCTGGGACGCGAACACGTGCGCGTCTACGACGGATCGTGGACGGAGTGGGGCTCGATCGTCGGCTTTCCCATCGAGAACTGACCTCTCGCGGTCTGTCTCTAGAGGGCACCTCTCGAGTCGACAGGACCGACTCTCTAGTGGCGATCCGACGACTCGTCTACTCCACCCAGATCGGGTCGACGCCGTTGAGTCGCGCCGCGCCGCGCCGCGCCGCGCCGGCGACGATGACGCCACGTTCCACGTCTCAGCGCGTGCGGCTCACTCGTGGCCGGCTCGCGATCGCTTTCCGCCACGTACGATGGAGGCACTACAGCGGAGAGGACGATGTCACCTTCGAAGCGCCACCCACGTCAACGACCCTGCGTCGCCCCTGACGCGCCACCCGGAGATGACGCCGCCTCTGGACTGCCCGACTGCTCGACGGGTCCCGCGGGCCGACTCTCGTGGACGCTGCGCGAACTCGTCGACATCATTCGCCGACGCTAGATCGAGACCCAAGGCTGGCACCAACCTTGGGCCACTCGTGGGTGGGTTCGCGGTGACCGGCGGCGCGAGCGACCGGTAGTCAGGTGTCGCTGGACGAGACCTACGAAGGGCTCACGTCGCTGCCGAGGAGGCCCTTCTTGTTCTCCTTCTTGGCGTGCTTCTCGTTGCGCTTTTCCTTCAGCGACTTGCCAGCCTTCTTGACGTTGTGCTGGTGGGGTGATTTATCGGCCATCGTGACTCCTTGTACAGGCGTCGTCATTGTTGGCGGCGTCGAGGACAACTCCGCGAGCGTGGCCAACTGCGACACCCGCTCGTCGGGAACCTCGCACCCACCTTAACCACCGGCCTCACTGACACACCCACCCACTGCGCGGAGTTGTCCGGGCTGGCCCTCTCTAGAGCGCGAGTGATCGTTGCTACACGCACCGTCGTTCACGCCCACAGCGCGGCAACGGTGCTAGAGAGGGAGTGGACGCATCGTCGAGGAGACCCAAAAGGGGGCCACGTGGCACCATCTTCGAAGAGATCCCGCGACACCTGGCGGGGCCCAGGCGGCGCGGGTGGCGGGTGGTTCCTTGGCTTCATCGGGGCCCTCGTCTACTACCTGCACACGCACTCCGGGAGCTTCTGGCTCGTCATCGTCGCCATCGCCAAGGCGTGTGTCTGGCCGGCCTTCCTCGTCTTTAAGCTCCTCGGACTCCACTGAGCGCTCGGCGCCCGGGCATGCCCGCGCGTTAGCCCAGAGGCGCGGTCGTGGTCGTGGCGCCCGTAGTCGTCGTACCCGGGACCAGCGTGGTCGTGGTGGTCGGTGCCGTGGTGGTCGTAGGTGTCGTCGTGGTCGTCGTGGTCGTGGTCGTCGTGACCACGTACTGCGACGGACCCGTCCAGGTGAGTATCGGTCCCGAGGTGCCGTGGGCCACGCGGATTCCCCCACGCAGCTGGCGCGCCAGTCCCAGGGCGATCTGGGCGGCGCCCACGATGGCGTTGGCCCCGTGGTCGCCCAAGACGGCTGCGTAGACGCGCGTGGTCAGGGAGCCGAGTGTGAAGTCCACCGCCATCACGTCACAGCCCCCCGCCAAGTCCGTGTAGCCGGACTTGACGCCCACCACTCCCCCCTGACCCACGAAGGGCGTGTAGGAGGCGAGGACGCCGGCGACCGGCAGACGCACCGACGGCAGCTTCACGATGGTCCCGACGATGGGTTCGTTCGCCATCAGCAGCGCCGCGAGGCGAACTTGATCCTGGGCCGTCGACCGATCGCCCGCCCCGATGCCGGTGACGTCGACGTAGTGCGTCTGACGAAGGCCCATGGCCCGGGCCGTGGCGTTCATGTCCGCGACGAACTGAGCTTCGCGCAGCCCCGTCATCTCCACGAGAATCTCCGCGTAGTTGCCCGCGGAGTGCACGAGGAGTCCGTGCAACAAGACGTTCTCACAGAGCCGAAGGCCGAGCGCCACCGCGGCACTGGACTGATCGGTGGCGGCGTCGTGTCGATAGGTGGCGAGATCGTGGGCGCTCACCACGTGACACGGTCCCTGTTGGGACGCCGCCAGGGGAAGGCGGTGCAAGACAACCCAGGTTGTCATCATCTTGGTCAAGCTCGCGATGGCGACCGGGACCTGGTGTGGTGAGGCCGCGGCCAGGGAGAGCGAGGAGTCGATGACCGCGGCGCTCTCGCTCTGGGGCCACGCGAGTGGTCGCGGCGCCAGAGTCGTCGTCGTGACGGGAGCACTCGTGGTGGTGCCCGCCAGGGTCGTCGTGGTGGCGCCGGGCAGGGTCGTCGTGGTGGCGCCGGGCAGGGTCGTCGTCGAGTCTCGCGGCGACGACGCGGCGACGGGCAGGACACTCAGCGCAACGAGGAGCGACGCGACGAGTGCTCCTCCCGCGAGGTGAGACACCCTGACGCGCGAATGCACCATCGCCGCAGAGTAATCGACGCCGCCTCAACCCGGACCGTCCCCCACTTCGTGGGGGAGTCGCGCCGCGGGTGCGGTTCACGCGCGGCGCGCCGTCGATAGGGTATTTCTATGACAAATGGACGTCGTGCGATCACCGTGAGCCTGGCCCTCGCCATTGGGGCGCCCCTGATCGCGGCGTCGAGCGCGTCGGCCCTGGGCTCGCGCCCCGGCGCGGTCAATCCGCGCACCGTGCGCTACACCGTGGTGCTCGAGGACCAACTCCTGGCCAACCTGCGCTTCTTGCCCGTCAGCTTCGTCGCGAACTCCCCCAAGCCACCGACGACCACAACGACGAGCTCGACCACGACGACCACGGTGGCCACGACGACTACGGGAACGCCAACGACGACTCCTCCCGCGAGCACGACGCGCGCGACCACCCGCCCCGTCAGCCCCGTCAGCCCCGTGTCACTGCGCGCGGGTCACTACGTGTGGCGATTCGCGAACCTGCCGGGAGCTTTCAAGTCCAATTGGAGTGTCGGCACCCTCAACGTCATTCTCAAGGGCGCTCTGATGCGCTTCCAAGCCCAGCACAGCCTGCCGGTTACGGGCAACATGGACACCACGTCCTGGATCGCTCTGGTCAGCGCGGCGCTACGCCACCAGTACAGCAACGAGACCTACAACGTCGTCGTCGTCAGCCGCTCCCTGCCCCAGCGCCTGTGGCTCTACCGCAACGGCCAGCAGTCCTTCAGCTCGCCCGTCAACACGGGCATTTCTGTCGCGCCCACCGCGCCGGGCACCTACACGGTGTACCTTCGCTACGCGGTGACGACGATGTCGGGCACGCTGCCCGATGGCAAGCCCTACCACGACACTGGCATCCCCTGGACCTCGTACTTCAACGGTGGCGACGCCCTGCACGGCTTCATTCGCTCCACCTACGGCTGGCCCCAGAGTCTC
The DNA here is from genome assembly GCA_021784205.1 of Actinomycetes bacterium. The sequence goes on along the minus strand of JAJXTB010000083.1, from coordinate 4,767 downwards.
GGGTGCGTCGAGATGCCCTTCCCCGAAGCCAAGGTCCTCTGGCCCTACACGCCCCTGGGCACACTCGTCACCGTCGAGTAGTAACTCACGCGACGCGACGCGACGCGCCGTAGCCGCCGACGCCACCTCCGGGTGTGGCGTCTTCACTACGATGACTCCGGCGAGTCAAGGAGACCCCGTGTCGACACTCTGTAGTCGTAGCGCCCCGTCGCGTCGTACGAGTCGAGCCCGACTCTCGTGAGCCTCGACACCGATCCCTCGCTCGACGCCCTGGGCGAGGCGGCGTGCGCGCGCGCGAGCCAACTGATCGTCACCGCGCAGACGCTGCGCACGTCGCGTGAGCGAGCCGACCGGCGTCGCTTCGCTCGACTCTTGCGCGATCACGAGGCCATCGACGTCACGATGGCTCTGACTGACGACGTCATGCGCACCGGCGCCCTCGACACGCTGCGCCGCGCGGCCCGGCGAGCTTCGGTGCGAGGCTTCGGGCCGGTCAACGCGCTCGGCCTGCGACTCCTCGCGCGGTGCTCGCGCGTGGCCCCGTCGCTCGCCCTGCGCGCGGTGCACTCGAGAGTGCGTTCCCTCTCGCGAGAACTCATTTTGGACGCCACTCCCGCAAAGCTCCAGCGCCACCTCCTGCTGCGAAAGCGTCAGGGCGTGCAACTCAACGTCAACGTCCTCGGCGAGGCCGTACTCGGTCAGCGCGAAGCTGACGAGCGACTCGCCCGGGTGCTGGAGATGACGCGACGAGACGACGTGACGTACGTGTCGGTGAAGATCTCGTCCATCGTGAGTCAACTGACGACGATTGATCACGCGGGATCGCGCGAGCGCGTGGCCGCGCAACTGCGCATCCTCTATCGCGTCGCCATGGCCGAGGGCGTCTTCGTCAATCTCGACATGGAAGAGTTCCGGGACCTGCGACTGACCATGGACGCCTTCTGCGCGGTTCTCGACGAACCCGAGTTCGCCACGCTCACCGCGGGCATCGTCCTGCAGGCCTACCTGCCCGAGTCCCACGACGCTCTCGAGACGCTGATCACCTGGTCCCGGAGCCGCTACGCCCGAGGAGCCGGCCAGATCAAGATCCGACTCGTCAAGGGCGCGAACCTCGCCATGGAGGCCGTCGAGGCCGAGCTTCACGGGTGGACGAGCGCGCCCTACGCGTCAAAGGAGAGCGTGGACGCGTCGTACACGCGACTCATCGATCTCGCTCTGCGCGCCGAACACGCCCACTGCCTGCGCGTGGGTGTGGCCAGCCACAATCTCTTCGACGTGGCGTGGGCGATTGAAGTCGCCACCTCACGCGGCGTGCTGGCCCAGCTCGACATTGAGATGCTCGAGGGCATGGCCAACGGCGAAGCGCTCGCCCTCGCCGCGACGGGTCGCCACGTGCTGCTCTACGCGCCGGTGACCCGGCGTGACGACTTCGCCTCGGCCGTCGCCTACCTCGTGCGACGCCTCGACGAGAACACGTCCCCGGAGAACTATCTGCGGGCGGCCTTCTACGTCGCGAGCGAGCCCGGCGTCTACGACGAGCAGCGACGACGCTTCCTTGACTCACTGTCCGCGCGTCACCACGTCGTCACGAGTTCGCGGCGCCACCAGGCGACCTCACCCTCGAACGATCACTTTCGCAACGCCGCCGACGGCGATCCCACTGACGTGACCTACGCCGAGGCCGTCCACCACGCTCTCGCGGCTGTGCGCACGGTGGCGATGCGCGACATTCCCCTCGTCATTGATGGCGTCGACATCAAGAGTGATGACTACGAGGAGGGTCGCGATCCCAGCGACGGAGGGACCGTGTGGTACCGCTACGCGGTGGCGAGCATCGAGCAGATCGATAACGCTCTGGCGAGCGCGCGCGCGGCGGCCCCGCGATGGGCGGGCGTCGCCCACGACGAGCGCCGGGCCATTCTCCTGCGCGCGGCCGACGTCATGGCGAGCGAGCGGGCGAGCACGATCGCGGTGATGGCGCGCGACGCGGGCAAGACCGTCGCCGAGGCCGACCCCGAAGTCAGCGAGGGCATTGACTTCGCGCGCTACTACGCCTCCCAGACGAGCGACCTCGCGGACTCCTCAGCCCTCGGCGTCGTGGTGGTGGTGCCCCCGTGGAACTTCCCCTACGCCATTCCCAGTGGCGGCGTCTGCGCCGCGCTCGCGGCTGGCAACGCGGTCGTACTTAAGCCCGCGCCCGAAGCCGTGGCCACCGCCTATGAACTCGTGGGTCAACTCTGGGCCGGGGGCGTACCGCGCGACGTGCTGCAGTTCGTGCCCACTCGCGACGACGACACCGGTCGCCACCTCGTGACCCACGACGACGTCGACGCCGTCATCCTGACCGGTTCCTTTGACACCGCACGACTCTTCACATCGTGGAAGCCAGAGATCAACTTGCTCGCCGAGACGAGTGGCAAGAACGCCATCCTCGTCTCCGCCTCGGCCGACATCGACCTCGCCGTCAGAGACATCGTCCAGTCGGCATTTGGACACGCGGGACAAAAATGCAGCGCGGCAAGCCTCGCCATCGTCGTCCAGTCCACCTACGACAACCCCGCGTTTACTCGCCAGCTACGCGACGCGGTGGAGAGCCTTCGCGTGGGCCCCGGCTACGACCCGTCGACGACGGTGGGGCCCATCATCCGCCCGGCCGAGCCGACACTGGCGCGCGCGCTCAATTCGCTCGATCCCGGCGAGTCGTGGCTCGTCGAACCCCACGCGCTCGACGACGCACAACTGCTGTGGCGTCCGGGCGTGAAGCTCGGTGTCGCGCCCGGATCCTGGAGCCACCAGAACGAGTGGTTCGGCCCCGTCCTCGCGCTGATGAGAGCGCCGGACTTCGCGACCGCGCTCGCCTGGCAGAACGACGTGGACTTTGGCCTGACGGCGGGGCTGGACTCTCTCGACGAGGCCGAGTGTCAACACTGGATCGATCACGTCGAGGCCGGCAACGTCTATCTCAACCGGGGCGTGACCGGCGCCGTGGTGAGTCGCCAGCCCTTCGGCGGCTGGAAACGCTCGAGCGTGGGGCCCACCGCCAAAGCGGGCGGACCCCACTACGTGGAGTGTCTACGCCACTGGCCCGCCCTGTGCGACGTCGAGGCCGCGCGAGGCGACCTGGAGTCGTGGGGCCGTGACGTCGCCTCGCGCACCAGCGACGCCGCCGCACTGCGTGGCGAGGCGAACGTGCGTCGGTTTCGCCTCCCGCTGGCCCCGATCATCGTGCGCGTCGACGATTTCCTTGACGCCTCTCACGTCGCCGTGGTCCGCGACGTCGTGAGGACCTGGGGCGTGGAAGTCAGCATCAGCGCGCGCGCGCCCATCGAGGGCCTCGCCGGCGTGCAGTGCGAGAGCGTCGACGAGCTCGTCGCGCGCGCGTCAGAGATGGCGAAGGTGCGCTGGCTCTCTTGCGAGAGCGCGCCCGTCGTCGCGCTTCTCAAGCGGGGAGTGTCCGTTGATCGACGCCCCCTCGCCCAGAACGCCAGCGTCGAGGGCCCTCGCTGGCTACTGGAGCAGAGCGTCGCCATGACGCGCCATCGCTACGGCAACGTCAACGCCGGTCCGCGGCCGAACTGTCGCGGCCTGGGCGACGCATAGCGTCGCTCGCGGCACTTAAGCGCGCGAGCGCAGCTCCGCCGGCCAGCGCCCAGGTCGCCCCGGCTCGAGGAGGAGGTCGGTGAACTGACGATCGAGGTGCTCTTGACGCCAGAGCAACATGTCTTGGGCGCCTCGCAGCACACGATCGGTGTCCGTGCACTCGGTGCGCCACGTGGGATCAGCGGCGAGGTCGAAGCATCGATACGAACCGTCTCCAAACTGCACGTAGGCGACATCCTCGCCGACCCCCACGGCGAGGTTGAGTCGCGAGAGCGTGCGATCCAGTGGCCAAGGCGTCGTGGCCTGAGCGATGAAGAAGTGGCGATAGTCCCACTCGTAGTGAGCGCTCGCGCGCCAGTCCGTGACGTCCTCGGCGTCGAGCAACGGCGTGAGAACTCGCCCGTCGAACTGCGCCGGGACCTCGATCCCCAGCGCGTGGGCCAGCGTGGGCGCAAGATCGACGTTCTCGGTGAAGCGGGTCACGACGTGGCCGCTCGCGGGCCGTCGCGGGTCTCGCCAGATGCCCAGGATGTGGTAACTCTGGGGAAAGAAGCCCAACTTCTCGATGAGTCCGTGGTCGCCCAACTGGTCGCCGTGGTCTGAGGTGACGACGACGAGGGTGTCGTGCCACTGCCCGCGCTCTTCGAGGGCGCTCACGATGCGACCGAGGTTGGCGTCAACCTCGCTGATCATCCCGTAGTACTGCGCGCGCAGGCGACGCATCTCCTCCTCCTCGCGCGGCGCGGCGCTGGCCGCGACGCCGAGGGCCAACTCGTGCAGGGGGTGTCGTTCGTGCGCCTCGACCGCCGCGAGGGGCAGGGCAACGTCGGCGGGGTCGTAGAGGTAGGAGTACTCGCCGGCCGCCGCGTAGGGCGGGTGGGGGCGAAGGTAGCTCAGGTGGGCGAACCAGCCGGAGTCCTGCACGTCCAACCAGTCGAGGAACTTCGTCGTGAGAAAACTCGTCAGGGAGTGCTCGGCGGGTCGCTGCGGCTCGTCGCGCAGAGCGAGGGCCCAACTGTAGGGCACGTCATAGCCCAGTTCGCGTAGGTACTCCACCCACGTGGCCTGACTCTCGGGCAGGTAGTGGCCCAGGGCGAAACCCGGCAGCACGCCCTCGTAGCTCTCAAGGCGCGGGTCATCGACGCCGTCGGCCTGGTACGGGTCGAG
>JAJXTB010000008.1 GCA_021784205.1 Actinomycetes bacterium | reverse complement strand
GAGGTGTCGACCTCGTTCTGGGCCCGCCTCTACCGCAAACGCGCGGGCGTCCATCGCGCGGCAAGAACCTTGGCGGCAGCGCAGGAGTCGAGCGATGCCGCGTAGGTACTGCCCACCCGAGGGCCAGATCATTCAAGCCTTCACCTTCGCGCTCGAGCCCACGCTCGAACAGTCGGTCCAGATCAGTCGATTCTTTGGCGCTCGTCGCAAGGCCTTTAACTGGACGCTCGATCAGATGAAGTCCGACCTCGATCGTTACCATGAGACCGGCGAGTCGGGGACGCCCCCCTCGTTTTACTCACTGCGCAAGCGTTGGAACGCCGAGAAGAATACCGTCTGTGTCAGCGACACCACCGGTGAGGTTTGGTGGCAAGAAATCTCGAAGGAAGTCTTCGCCGACGGCGTACGCGGCGCCACTGACGCCTACTGGCGCTGGCAGAAGTCGCGTTCGGGTCAGATCGCCGGTCGTCGCATTGGCTTCCCCCGGTTCAAGAAGCGTGGCAAAGACCGTAACCGCTTCTCCTTTACTACCGGCACCATGCGCCTCGAAGCCGACCGACGACACCTCACCCTGCCGGTGCTGGGCACTCTGCGCACGCACGAGAACACCCGACGGATCGAGCGGCTCATTGCAATGAATCGAGCCAAGATCCTTGGAGTCACGGTCTCGCGCCAAGGAGAGCGCATTATCGCCGCCGTGCGGGTGAGTGTCGCTCGTCCCCAACAAGCCGGCGTTGCCCAAAGCGACTCCACTGTCGGCATCGACGTAGGCGTGCGACGTCTGGCGACGGTCGCTACCATCAACGAAGTCATTGGCGAACTCGCCAATCCCCGAGCCCTCGAACATCGACTCAGCGAACTGCGTCGACTCCAACGCCAGAGGACTCGTCGAACCCGTGGTTCACGACAGTACGCCGAGACCGCGGCCAAGATCGCCCGCCTGCACGCCGAGGTGGCCCACTTACGCCAGCACACCATCCACGTCTTCACCACCAACCTCGCCAAAACCCACGGCGTGATTGTGGTCGAAGGTCTGGATGCGGCGTCACTGCTGCAACAAAGAGGTCTCCCCGGCGCGCGTTCGCGTCGTCGTGGTCTCTCTGACGTAGCACTCGGAGAGATCCGTCGTCAGCTTCGCTACAAGTGCCCCTGGTACGGGTCCACCTTGATCGAAGCCGATCAGTTCTTTCCTTCTTCCAAGACGTGCCACGACTGTGGTCACGTGCAAGGCATTGGCTGGTTGGAGCACTGGACCTGTGAAGAATGCAACTCTTCACACCAGCGCGACGACAACGCCGCCATCAATCTCGCCCGTTGGGCGAGCCTGGGCTCAGTTGGAGTCCCGGAAAAGCGTGGAGCCGAGCATCAGACTGGGGTTCTCTCAGCGGCTGGCAATGACACGCGAAAGGGAAGTCCGGCGTTAGTCGGGCGGAACAACTCCGTGAGGAGTGCAGCATGAGTGGACTCACTAGAGATCACTCAGTTGCAACGGCTGCCCCAAGTCTTCGGTGGAGGAGGTCCAGGAAGTGGCGATCACCTGGTGCCCGAATCAACCACCGCGGCCATCGTGGTCATCGTGCTCTGGTTCGTGGGCTGGACCGCGCTCGGCGCCTGGCGTATGGCGACGCGAGACGCGTAATCGTCCCAACCTTCTTGGATCAGCTTGCTACACGGAATTTTGCGAGTTTAGAAGTAGTGTCGTCGGCCCCCGACGGCGTGGCCCAGCGTCCCCGCAACCAAGAGAACCAGCCCGATGACCAACACGATCATTCCAATGGTCCAAATGATTGCGACCCCGGTGATGAGTCCAATGATGAGCAGAACGATGCCAAAGATAATCATGAAACCTCCTCAGTTACTCGATAGATTCGTGACCCCACTCGCTGCCGTCGGGACGCAGCCTCGATAGGCGCGCACGCAAACGTACCGATCGAGAGCGCCGCGGCGGCGCTGGAACTACGGGCGATGCGACGCACCCTTGGCTCTGTCACTGACCTTGCCGGCCTTCTTCTTCGCTGACTTGGCCAGCTTCTCGACAGCATCTTCAACCCGGCCAACCTTCTCTTTAGCCTTACCAACTCGGCGGTCAGCCTTGCCTCGGGACTCAAGCTTCTTATTATTAGTGAGGACGCCGACGACCTCTTCAACTTGGCCCTTCACCTTCTCAACTTTTCCTGCCATAACGCACCTCTTTCTTTGCTAGCGACGATTTGCGTTCACAGTGACCGGCTGGTGCCGTCAACCATTTCGCACTCGAGATCAACGACTTTGCCGGGGAGAGGACGCTCCAATCAGCTCCTCCCACAACAGCCGCTGGCGTTCGAGAAGGAGAAACGGGCGCGGTACCTCGCGTTGCCGAATGTGAGACCCGACCTTGGATGCGGTAGACGTAGCCGTCAACGTCCATTCACCACGACCCACCGCACACCTCCAGGTCAAGTGCCCGTCACTGCGGCGGGTGGAAATTCAACAATGAACGGAACCGCTCTTGATTTCGACTCTAGGGGAGGATCGCCACTTTCAGCCATGCCCCTTCGCCTACGGCGTGCCGGCCACAGATCGCGGGGGTATCTGTTCGGTTGTGGCCTCTACCCGCTCGCAGCCGCATTCTTCACCGTCGGCTCACGTGACACGGACGGTGGCGCAGAGTGTGGACAGAAAGTCGAAAGTGGACGACGGAGAGGTTGTTCTCCAGTCGGTGACGGGTAGTTGCCAGTTGAGCGGGCTGAGCCCGTCGTTAGAAGCTGTCTCAGTCAGGTTTCAGCCGCGTTCGGGTCTCATGGGTCATTCGGCCAGCGAACGGACGGGGTGATCGTGGGGGCACCGCGCAGTGGGATGATCGACCATGAGGATGTGGCCACACCCGCCTTGGACCACCCGCGACGACGTTCACGCATCGCGCTTCGCAATTCACGGCTCCCGGGAGGAGAACTCTTGGACGAGCGATTGGTCACGTGGCCCCCACTGGGCTTTACTCCTGGGTCGCGGCTCCGTAGATTGTCCTCATCGTGGGCTGTGCCCACCTCGGGGAATGAGGGAGTGAACGAATGCCAGAGATCTCGAATATCAATCACGTGGCACTCACGGTGACCGATGTCGCGCGCAGCGTGTCCTGGTACGAGGAGGTGCTGGGGCTAACGCGGGTGATGGAGGGCCCCCACCCGGACGGCGCCGGCAGCTTCGTCTTGCTCGCCACCCACGATTTCTCAGTCATGGTGGGCCTTCACGCCCACGACGCCAACGATTCCGAGCGCTTCAGTGAGGTCGTCACGGGACTCGACCACGTGAGTTTCGGCGTGAAGAACCACGAGGAGCTCGAGGCCTGGCAGGCCCGTTTGAGCGAGTTGGGGATTGAGCATTCGCCCGTCAACGACCAGGTGGGCTACTCCGTCGTCGTTTTTCGCGACCCCGACAACGTCCAGCTCGAGTTTGTGAGCATGGGTTAGCCGGCCGCAGTCTCGCCGTCGCCCCGGCGCGACGTGATCGTTCGGGAAGATCGCAGGACATCCAGTTTGGCAACGGTTCAGGTTCCGCCGTCGGGTGGTGGGAGAGCGTTACAACGGTGCTCGGAGGGGGATCGACTGGGCGAAGTGAAAGACGTCATCGGGATCGGCCCATCGCTTTACCCGGCTCAAGTGCGCGACGTGGTCGCCGTAGTAGGCGTCGAGCCAGCCGTCAAGGGTGGGGTCGATGTAGTTGACGTACGCTCCGGCAGCCGATTCGAAGACGTGAGCCGCCAGCTGGCCTAGCCACTCGTCACCGGCGGCCACTTGCGCGCGCGACGAGTAGGTGGACCACGAGTGCGTCGCCTGGATGTCGGCGATGGCCGAACGGTGGGCGAAGGCGGTCGCGTCGGCGCCCACGCGCGAGACGGCCCCGCCGAGGGCGTCAAAGGCGAGGGCGGCGCCTAGGTCGGGACTGCGCCCGGCGAGTTGCTCGAGTGAGCCCAGCGCATTCTCGACACGCGCGGCGCTCCACGGTGCGACGACGAAGCTCGACTTGGCGTGAAAGGCCGCGCGGCCGAGGACGCCCGCTCCCTCTCCGCTCAAGTGGCACGCGGCAATCGAGAGCGAGCTGCAGCCAGCCTCGATGGCCATCGCCGCGAGGTAGTCGTCGCCGCCGACGAATCGCGAGGTGGGTGTCGCGTGGGTCTCGGCGATGAAGGAGTTGACCAGCCCGTCGAGGCTCGACGGAAATCCGCACCAGACGCCGCTCACCGAGACGCCGAGTCCGTCGGCGCCAGCGCTCTCGAGGAGACAGTTCGTCCAGAGGTCGTCGCTCTGGTGGGGAATCCACGACATCCACGCCATCAGGACGTCGCGGGCCGCGGCCCACGGAAAGTGAAGGCTGAAGAGTGTGAGAGTGGGAAGGTCGTGAGTGCGGTAGGTCAGTTGCGTCGTCACGCCGAAGTTGCCGCCGCCACCGCCGCGCTGGGCCCACAGAAGCTCGGGGTGAGTCGAGTCGTTCACCGTGAGAGTCGTCGAGTCGGCGAGCACCGTGGTCGTCTCCAGCAGGTTGTCGCACGTGAGCCCGTACCGACGAGTCAGCACACCGACCCCGCCGCCGAGGGTGAGTCCCGCCACGCCAACGCTCGGACACGAGCCCGCCGGCACGAGTCGTCTGTGCTGGGCCAGTGCGTCGTAGAGATCGATGAGGCGCGTTCCTGCGCCGACGACGACGCGCGAGGACGAGTTGTCGACCTTTACGCGAGAGAGCAGCGTTACGTCGATGACCAGTCCGTCGTTGCACGAGTAACCCGCATAACTATGTCCGCCGGACCTTGAGGTGACCGCGATGTCGTGCTCGCGCGCGAAGGCGAGACATCGCGCGACGTCGTCGTTCGATGCGCAGTAGGCGATTCCCTGGGGACGTGATGGTGCCACCGCGACGTCGAAGAGGAGTCGGCCCTGCGCGTAGGCGAGGTCACCGGGTCGCACCAGGGTGCCGCGCAGGGTGCGGGCCAGTCGTCGCCATTCGACTTCACTCGCGGGGCGCCGCGGCGCGGCCGTCGTGGGGCCTGAGGCGGGGGTCGTCGACGCGCAGCCCGAGAGCACGGCGCCCGCCGCCACGCCAAGCCCGAGCGCCCCCCAGGCGGCCCCGCGCGCAAGGAATTCGCGGCGGGTGGGTGCGTCCATGGGCTGACGATAGTGCTCGTCGCGTAAGGCGCGGGCCCCGTCGGACACGTCAGAGGTGAACAGAGGAGGATCATGGTTGAGGTCATCGACAGTGGGCGGAGTCGCGCGGGGCTGTGGCGAGGAGCGGTCGCGGCCGTCGTCGTGGGCGCCGCGCTGGTCGTCAGTGCGGTCCTCGTGCGTCATCCGGGATCGACCGTGGTCGCGTCGACCGTCACGGTCACCGGCAATGGAACCGCGCAGGGCGCGCCCGACACGCTTAGCTATCAGATCGGGGTGAACTCGACAGCCATAACGGCCTCGGCCGCCCTGGAGGAGAACAATGCTCGGGTGGGAGCTCTCGAGTCCTCGCTCATCGCGAACGGGATTGCGCGAAAGGACATGCAGACGACGGGTCTTGACATCTCGACCAACACGAACTCGTCGGGAGTTGTCACTGGCTTTACCGTCAGTGACGTTCTGAGTGTCGTGACTCATCGTCTGGCGAGCGCGGGTCGGACCCTTGACGCCGCCGTGCGCGTCGCTGGCAACGGCGCCCAGCTCTACGGGGTCACGTTCTCGTTGTCGAACCAGTCTCGAGTCCTGGCCGCGGCACGTGCGGACGCGATAAAGAACGCGCGGGCGGCCGCGGGAGAATACGCGAGTGCTGGGGGCGCGAGCCTCGGGCGAGTCATAAAGATCTCCGAGCAGAACACGGCGTCGCCGTTGCCCTACGCCGTCTACGGCACCGGGTTCCCGGCGGCGAAGGCGTCAGTGCCGCTCCAGCGAGGCACGGCAACGGTCAATGCTCTCGTGACGGTTGTCTACGCGCTGAATGGCTGACTCGACCTTCGTCGCGGTGCTGGGCGAAGCGCAAGATGAGCAGGCCGAGGAGCAAGAAGACGACGACGCCCACGCCGACGCCTAGAGAGATCAGGGTGTCACGGAACTGGACGGCGGGCAGCGACGTGTCCAACGTGAGGTGGGCCGAGGCGCTGAGAATGTCTCGCACGCCCGCGAGGATGCCGATCACGAGGAAGGGACGCACCGGAAAGGTGAAGGACCGCAGATTGCCGAAGACGGTGTGGGCGATGTCGATCAAGATGATCACGACGAGGATGCCGTCGATCGCGGTCACCACCGCCTCGGGCACCGCGGAGTTGACGCGCACGAAGTCCACGATGGTACGCACCAGCACGTCACCGGCAACGATCAGGAGGCTCAGCACGATCGAGTACTCGATGATGGACATCGACAGCCTGATCACCGAGTCAGGACCGTTGAGACGGGTCTTGGCGCTCGTCGGTTTCACGTCAGCCACCCCATGACCCTAGTGGGGCGCGATGCCTGCGTCCTCTCGCAAGCTGCGCAAGTGGGGACTGAGTCGTGCCGTCTCGTTGAGGAGGGTCGTCAGCGCTCGGGTCATTTGGGGGGTCGCGGCGAGGGCGCCGTCGACCACCGGCACCTCGGACAGACCGACCGCGACGTCGCCCACGTGGGTCATCTTGAGTGCACTCAGGACCGTCTTGAAATGTTGGGCGGCGCGGGTGCCGCGAGCGCCTCCGCCGTAGCAGACGATGCCCGCGGACTTGTAGCGCCACTCTTCGTAGAGGAAGTCGACCGCGTTCTTCGTCGCGGCGTTGAAGCTGTGGTTATATTCGGGCAGCACGAAGATGACGGCGTCGCCGCGGCGTATCGTCGCCGACCAACGGCGGGTGTGCTCGTGCTGGTAGTCCCCTTGCGAGGGCTGGCGAGGCTCATCCAAAAGGGGCAGGTTCACCTGGGCCAGATCGATCAACTCGACCTCGAAGTCAGTACGCGCGCTCGCTACGTCGCTCACCCAGCGGGCGATGGCCTCGCCCGCCCGCACGGGTCGCGTGCTGCCGAGGATGATCTGGAGGCGGATCGGAGTGTTCGACATAGCCCCCCAGTCAAGCAGGTTGGCCCAGAACGGTGATTAGGACGAAATCGGGCTCGATTTACGTTCCAATTTCCTTGGGATGGAACTCTCGGTACACTGCCCAGTAATGACAAAGCAGAGTCGTTCTGCGCCGGTGATGAAGGCCGTGTTGGACGCGGTCGCCGAGCGCCTGCTCGATGGGGATGAACTACGAATTCGAATCCCAGAAATCTGCCAGGCCACGGGCGTGAATTACGGCAGTGTTTATCACCATTTCGGCTCGCGCGAGGGAGTGATCGACGCGGCGTACGAGGCGTTGTTCTGCACTCACGCCGAGCAGGAAATCGCCCGTTGGGAGATCCTCTCTTCGGCCGCGTCGCGCGAGTCGTTCGACGCGGGCCTGCGCGAGCTGTTGGATCCGGCGAACCACGACGCGACGCGCGTGGGTCGCGCCATGACCACGCGGATCGTCGCGGCGGCCGAGACGCGTCCGGCACTGCGCGGGGTCGTCGTCTCGACCCAAACGCGGGTGAGCGACGCGTGCGCGCGCGCTCTCGCTTACGGGCAGCGCCAGGGCTGGCTGCGAGCCGACGCGACGCCCGAGGCCATGGCGGGACTCGTCGAGGCGGTGGCCGTTCGCTACGGGGCCCAGGATCTGGTTGGCGAAGACGCCAGCGGGCAAGCCGATGTCGCACTACTTGTCTGGCGGTTCCTGCTAGGTGCCCGTGATCGAGATGTGCTGAACTGAGATCGTGAAGGCCCTTCGCCTGGCGGGCGCCGTCGTCATCGCGGGTTCACTGCTCCTGTTCTCGGCCCGCGCGACAGCCACGGCGTCGCCGACGCCGGTCAGCGAACCGTGCACGGCGAGTGCTCTCACCAGCCAGCTGAGCCACGTGACGTCGGTCCAGAGTTACGGGTGCGAGGGAGACTGGGCGTACCTGTGGGCGACACTCTCGGTCGCCGGCAACCAGGTCAGCGTGACGGAACTGATGTCCGACACGACGGGGACGTGGAGTGCGGTGTCGCGTTCGACGTACTGCCACGCGGGGTCGTTGCCCGACCTCGTCTATCGACGAGCCTGTTTCTCCAATTGACCCGTCCCAACGCTCGTCGCACGATGTCCTAGTCTCAAGCCGTGCGAGGTCGCGGACTCGGCTCATTGGCGTGGGCCTCGGCCCAGGATCTCTTCGACCAGACCACGTCCTTTGGCCGGCTTGCGCTCGTGCACGTGATCATGATGGCGGGCGACACGCTGGTGACCGTCTCGCTCGCGGGGTCGTTGTTCTTCTCGGTCTCGCCGACCGAGGCTAAGAGCCGGGTCCTGCTCTACCTGCTGATCACGATTGCGCCCTTCGCTGTCGTTTCGCCGGTGCTCGGACCGCTGATCGACCGCTCGACGCACGGGCGTCGCGTCCTTGTCGCTCTCTCGGCCGGGGCGCGCACGCTGCTGTGCTGGTCAATGTCCCAACATCTCAACTCGCTCTGGCTCTACCCCGAGGCGTTCCTCGTGCTGATCTCCTCGAAGTTCTACGTCGTCACTCGCGGCGCCCTCGTGCCCGAGATGGCCCGCAGTCAGCAGTTCCACGAGCACGCCGGCGACGTCGGCGGCGCCGGCTGGCCGGTCAACGATCGTCCCCAGTCCGGCGGGTTCGCCGGTTTCAACGCGCAGCTCACGTTGCTCGGTACCCTGGCGGGGCTGATCGTGGGCTCAGTGGGGGCGGGAGTTCTCAAGGGTCTCGGCGCGCCGAGCGTGTTGGTGATGGCCGCGGTCGTCTTCGCCGCCGCCACAATTGCGAGCTTGCGCCTGCCGCGCCCGGCGCGCGTCTCGCGCGTGGACCCTCTTCACATGTCCCAAGACGAGCGCGACGTGCACGCGCTCAATCCGTTGGGCGACACCGAGGTGGCTTGGGGGCTCCTCGCGGCGTCCCTGCAGCGCTTCTCGGTGGGATTCGCGACGTTCCTGCTCGCTTTCGGCCTGCGTCGCGCCCACGCGGGACTCGGCTGGTTCGCGGTCGCCCTCGTGCTGAGTGCCGTCGGCGCGCTGGCCGGCTTGGGGCTCGTCACACGCGTGCGCGAACGCGTGCGCGAGTCGACTCTGCTCGGGCTCTCACTGCTCGGAACCGCCCTGGGTGCGATCGCGGCATCGTTCGCGCCCAGCCTGCTCGCTCAGACGATCTTCGCCGGGTGGATCGGGCTGTGGGCCGCCGTCGCCCAGCCGAGTTTCGACGCGATCACGCAGCGGCTCGTGGCCCCCGGAGCGCAGGGTCGGACCTTCGCGCGATTCGCGGTGCGCCAGCAACTTGGCTGGGTCGTCGGCGCGCTGGTCCCGGTCGGGATCAGTCTCTCCTTCGCCGACGGCGACCACCTGCTCGCGTTGGTCACACTCGTCGCGGCGATCGCCTACGCGATGGGTCACTCTCGTCGTTGAGGCGTAGGCGCCTTCCTATGCTGTAATGGGTCATGGCGAGCACGAACGAGTCTCCACCGGCCCACGTGGTCATCATCGGCGGTGGGTTCGCCGGAGTGGCGGTCGCGCGAGGCCTCGCCAACAAGAACGTGCGCGTGACGATCGTCGACAAGCACAACTTCCACACGTTCTTGCCCCTGCTCTATCAGGTGGCCACAGCCGGCCTCGAGCCCGCGGACGTGGCCTACCCGATTCGCACGATCTTCGGCCACGCCACCAACATTCGTTTCCGCCACGCCCAGGTGCGCGAGGTGGATCACACGCGCAGCGTTGTCATCCTCGAAGGCGGGGCCGAGATGTCCTTTGACCACCTCGTTGTCGCCACGGGCGCGACGGCCGCGTTCTTTGGCGTCCCTGGCGCGTCGCGCTACGCCATGCCGCTCTATTCGCTCGCTGACGCGCGGCGACTGCGCAACCGGCTCCTGCTGAGCCTGGAGGCGGCCGACGTCGCCGCCGAACACGCCAACGTGAAGCTGACCTTCGTCGTCGTCGGCGGCGGTCCCACCGGGGTGGAGACGGCCGGGGCGTTATCTGAGCTCGTGCGCATCGCGATCCGTCGCGACGGACTGCGCATCCGTCCCGAGGACGTGCGCGTGCTGCTGGTGGACTTGGCGCCTCGCCTGCTCACGGCGTTTCCTGAGAACGCGAGCCGCTACGCGCTGCGAGAGCTCAGCTCGATGGGCGTGGAGATCAACTTCGGCCGTTCGGTCGTCGAGGTCGAAGAGGGTCACATCCGTTTCGACGACGGCGAGCGTCTGGCGACGGCCGCGGTGATCTGGGCGGCCGGCGTGACCGCCAGCGGCACCCTGGCCCACGACCTCCAGGTCAGTCCGGGACCGGGAGGGCGCGCGCGGGTCACGGCCGACCTGCGCCTGGTCGACAGCACCAACGTCTGGGCGGTGGGCGACGCGGCGGCGGTGCCGCTCAACGACTCCGAGTTCTGCCCGCAGCTCGCGCCAGTGGCGATCCAGTCGGGTCGCCACTGCGCTGCGCAGATCCTGCGTGTCCTCGACGGCCAGCCCACCCAGGACTTCCACTACCGCAACAAGGGCATCATGGCGACCATCGGGCGCCAGGCGGCGGTGGCCAAGCTGCCGCGCGGCGGGGTGATCAAGGGAACGCTCGGCTGGCTCGCGTGGCTGGGCCTGCATCTGTTCTATCTGGTGGGATTCCGTAATCGCCTGCGCGTCATGATCAACTGGACCTGGCGCTACTTCGACTGGCCCTCGGGCCCGCGACTCATCGTCGCCGACGCGGAGACGGCTGACTAGCCGAGGCGAGCCTCAAGGTCGTCCACCTGGGCGACCAGGCGCGGCGGGATCCGGTCGGCGAACTGCGCGTAGTGCTCGCGAATGAGTGGCACCTCGCGGCGCCAAGCCTCGACGTCAACGTGCAGCAGGCGCTCCAGAGCTGCCTCCGGCAGGTTGAGGCCCTCGACGTTGAGAGCACCGGGCGCGGGCAGGAGGCCGATGGGCGTCTCCACCGCCTCGCCACGGCCGGCCACTCGCTCAAAGACCCACTCGAGGACCCGGCTGTTCTCGCCGTAGCCGGGCCAGATGAACTTGCCGTCCTCACCCTTTAAGAACCAGTTGACGTAGAAGATCTTGGGCAAGTTCGCCTGGTCGAAGCGGTCCGAGAAGGTCAGCCAATGTCCGAAGTAGTCGGCCATGTTGTAGCCGCAGAAGGGCAGCATCGCGAAGGGGTCGCGGCGCAGGTTACCCACTGCGCCGGCCGCGGCCGCCGTGGTCTCTGAGGCCATGATCGAGCCGAGGAACACGCCGTGGTCCCAGTCGCGCGACTGGAACACCAGAGGCACCACGCTGGCGCGCCGGCCGCCGAAGAGGATCGCGTCGATGGGCACACCGGCCGGGTCCTCCCACTCGGGCGCGATCGCCGGGTCCTGGCCGGCCGGGGCGGTGAAGCGCGAGTTGGGGTGCGCGGCGGGCGTGCCCAGGTCCTTCGACCAGGGCTGGCCGCGCCAGTCGGTGAGTCCCTCGGGCGGCTCGCCCATTCCCTCCCACCAAATGTCGCCGTCTTTGGTCAGCGCGGTGTTGGTGAAGATGGTGTTGGCCTCGATCGAGAGCATCGCGTTGGGGTTCGTGTGCATGTTGGTGCCCGGCGCTACGCCGAAGAAGCCGGCCTCGGGGTTGATCGCGTAGAGACGCCCGTCGGGGCCCGGCTTCATCCAGCAGATGTCGTCGCCGATGGTCTCGACCTTCCAGCCCGGCAGCGTCGGCACGAGCATGGCCAGATTGGTCTTACCGCACGCGCTGGGGAACGCTCCGGCGACGTAGCGCGCCTCGCCGGCGGGGTTCGTGAGCTTCAAGATCAACATGTGCTCGGCCAGCCAGCCGGCGTCGCGCGCGAGAACTGAGGCGATGCGCAGGGCGAAGCACTTCTTGCCCAGCAGTGCGTTGCCGCCGTATCCCGAGCCGTAGGAGATGATTTCCTGGGTCTCGGGGAACTGAACGATGTACTTGTTGTCCGCGTCACAGGGCCAGGCCACGTCGGCCTCGCCCTCGGCGAGCGGAGCGCCCACCGAGTGCAGGCACGGCACGAAGAAGCCGTCGTCGCCGAGGACCTCGAGTGCGCCAGTGCCCATGCGCGTCATGATGCGCATCGAGACTGCGACGTAGGCCGAGTCGGTGATCTCCACGCCGATGTGAGCGATGTTCGATCCTAGGGGGCCCATCGAAAAGGGGATGACGTACATCGTGCGGCCCTTCATCGAGCCGGCGAAGAGGCCGTTCAGCGTGGCGCGCATCTCGTCGGGGTCGCGCCAGTTGTTGGTCGGGCCGGCGTCGATCTCCTCGCGCGAGCAGATGAACGTGCGATCCTCGACGCGCGCGACGTCGCCCGGGTCCGAAGCGGCGTAGTAGCTGTTGGGTCGCTTCGCGTCCGACAACTTGGTGAATGTGCCGTTATCGACGAGGAGCTGACACAGCGCGTCGTACTCCTCGGCCGATCCGTCGCACCAGTGGATACGATCGGGAGTAGTGAGACGGGCGACTTCTTCAACCCAAGAGATGAGTTGGCGGTGTCGGGTGGGGTACGTCACGTGAAATCCTCCAGTCGCGACGACTCTCGTCGCGGCACGATATGTCGACTGCGGTCATGACCACACCGTCGGACCCACCCGCTCACGAAGAGCACTCCCGGCGTGAAGATGACCTCTTGGAGCGTATCGCTGCCATCGTAGGTCGCCGCACGATCCCCCCGGGCGAGGTTCACGTCGGCGACGACGCGGCCGTTCTCGAGCCCTTCGTGGGCCAGGCTTTGATCAGCACCGACATCGCAGTCTTGGGCGTGCACCTCGACGCTGAACTTTTTCCACTCGAGGATTTGGGCTTTAAGGCCGTCGCCTCGGCGGTGTCGGACCTGGCCGCGATGGGGGGCCGACCTCGCGGAGCCGTCGTCGCGGTGACCTCACCTCCTGGCACCGATCTCGAAGAACTCCACCGCGGCATCGCCGACGCGGCGGCGGTGACGGGATGCCCGATCGTGGGCGGGGACCTCGCGCGCGGAACCGACGTCGCGGTCGCGGTGACCGTCTTCGGTGAGTGCCCGGGACGCGGCGCGGTGCTTCGCTCGGGGGCCCGGGTGGGCGACGAGATCCTGGTGAGCGGACCGCTGGGTCGCTCCTCAGCCGGACTTCGGCGCCGGCGCGCCGGGGCGGGACTCGACGACGAGCTGGTGATCGCGCACCGCCGCCCCTGGCCACGCCTGGCCGAGGGCCTGGCCGCGCGCGCCGCGGGGGTGCACGCGATGATGGACCTCTCCGACGGCATCGGGATCGATCTGCACCGCATGGCCGACGCCTCGGGCGTGGGATTCGAGCTGAGCAACGTGCCGGTGGCCGACGGGGCGACCCTCGACGAGGCGCTCAACGGGGGAGAGGACTACGAGTTGCTGATGACCAGCAGCGACGTCGGACGTCTGCGGCTCATCTTCGCCGACCGCGGGCTTCGTGGACCGATCATCATTGGTCGCATCGTGGCCGATCCGGCGACGCGCACGCTCGACGGCGCCCCGTTAGAGCGTGGCGGGTTCCAGCACCGCTTCTAGGACTGAAGAAGGATTCGCGAGGGCGTTAGGGGGTGACGCGGCGCGCGGGCTTGGTGATCTTGCCCGAGCGCAGGCAGCCGGTGCAGACGTTCACGCGGCGCGGCGTACCGCCGACGAGGGCGCGCACGCGCTGAATGTTCGGGTTCCAACGCCGCTTGGTGCGACGGTGCGAGTGCGAAACGTTCATGCCGAAGGACGGCTTCTTGCCGCAGATTTCGCAGACCGATGCCATGATGATCCTTCTCCTTGTCGCCCGCGCGGGTCAACGCGACCCCGGGTAGAAACCGAAGAGCCATTGTAGCATCGACTGCGATGAGCGCACCGACCAAGCTGTCCGCCAGCGACCTGCGCTCGGCCATGACGACCTTCGCGGGCCTTCTGCGTTCGCACCGCGAGGTGATCAACCGGCTCAACGTCTACCCGGTGCCCGACGGCGACACGGGGACGAATATGGCCCTCACGGTCGAATCCGTGGTCGCCGCGCTCGACGCCGAGGGCTCAGAGGCCTCGATGGAGTCGGTGTGCAGCGCCATCGCCAGGGGATCGCTAATGGGGGCGCGCGGCAACTCCGGCGTGATCCTCTCACAGCTCTTGCGCGGACTCGTCGAGCGCTTCAAGGCCGTGGCCGTCGTGACCCCCCAGGTCCTCGCCGACTCGTTGGTGCACGCTGACGTCCTGGCCCGCCAGGCCGTGCTGCGTCCGGTCGAGGGAACGATCCTCTCGGTGGCCCGCGCCGCTGCCCAGGGCGCCCAAGGAGCGACGTCGTCGCTGACGGCGCTGGTGCACGCGGCGCGCGATCGAGCGCGCGAGGCCCTCGCCAAGACCCCTGAGCAGCTGCCGGTCCTCGCCCAGGCGGGCGTCGTTGACTCCGGGGGAACGGGACTCCTCTTACTCTTTGACGCGCTGTGCCACGTGGTTGCCGACGACCCGCTACCCGTGGCGCCCGACGTTGAGTCGATCGACGTTCACGTCCAGGAGTCGCCGCCCGAGGGCGACATCGCGGAGCTGCGCTACGAGGTCATGTTCCTGCTCGAGTCGAACGAGGAGGCGGTCGCGGCCTTTCGCGAGGTGTGGGCGGGACTGGGCGACTCCATCGTGATCGTCGGCGGGGACGGCCTGTACAACTGTCACATCCACACCGACGACATCGGCGCCTCCATCGAGGCCGGGGTCGAAGCCGGTCGGCCTCGCGAGATCCGCGTGACCGACCTCGCCGAGCAGGTCGTTGAGGAGCGTTGGGTGCGCGAAGCCGTCGTCGGCGAACTCGAGGTCGAGCCGGCCCCGGCGACGGCGGTGGTCGCGGTGACCGCCGGTGAGGGCGTGGCGAGGATCTTCCGTTCGCTCGGCGTGCGCGAGATCGTCGCGGGGGGCCAGTCGATGAACCCCTCGACTGCCCAGCTCGCGGCCGCGGTCGAGTCCAGCGGCTCGCGCGAGGTGGTGATCCTGCCTAACAACAAGAACGTCCGCCTGGCCGCCGAGCAGGTCGACGCGGTTGTCGACCAGAAAGTCGTGGTGGTGGCGACGGCCTCGATCGTGGAGGGCTTCGCCGCGCTGCTCGCCTATGACCCCGACGCCTCAGCCGTGGAGAACGCGGCGCTGATGGGCTTGTCCGCCCAGCGCGTGGTGGCCGGCGAAGTGACCCGAGCCGTTCGCTCGACGACAACCGACGCGGGCGAGGTGCGCGAGGGCGACTGGATTGGACTGGACGCCAGGGGGGTGCGCTCGATCGCCGACTCGATCGCCGTGGCCGCGAACGCCCTACTGGCGTCCCTGATCCACGAGGGCCACGAACTGGTCACGATCATCGAGGGTGACGGCGCGACGCCGGCCAACACCCGGCGCATCAGCGAGTTCCTGGCCGAGGAGTATCCGGCCCTGGCCGTCGAGGTGCACCACGGAGGTCAGCCGCTCTACCCGTATCTCTTCGGCGTCGAGTGAGCCCCCGGCGCCTCGTTGAACTCAACGACATCGGCGTCGACCAGTTGCGTCACGTCGGGCCCAAACGCCGCGCGGCGCTCGCCAGCATCGGCATCGACACGGTCTTCGATCTCCTGACGACGTACCCGCGCCGTTACCTCGATCGCACCCGCCGCGTGGACGTCGCTGACCTGGCGGTCGGCGAGGAGGCGGCGGTCTGGGCCCAGGTGGTGCGCGTGCGCTCGCGGCGCACGCGTCAGGGGCGCTCCCTCGTTGAGGTGACCGTCGCCGACGAGGGCGGCTCACTCGACGTTGTCTTCTTTAACCAGCCCTGGCGCGAGCGCCAGCTCGCGGTCGGCACGTGGGCCATGCTCTACGCGAAGGTCGCTGACTACCGGGGCCGACGCCAGATGACCAATCCGGTGGTCGACGTCGCGGTCGGCGCGCCCGATGAGGGGCGCGACCCCACGCGCGTGGGTCGAGTGGTGGCGCTCTATCCGGCCTCGGCGCGCGCGGGGGTGACCAGTTGGGAGTTGGGCGGGCTCGTCGAGGAGTCCCTGCGCCGCGCCGGAGAGTTCCTCGACCCGCTGCCGCTCGAGGTGCGCGAGGGCCTGGGGCTCCTCGATCGCACGGCGTCGCTCTGGGGCATCCATCTGCCTGGCGACGTCGCCGACGTCGAACCCGCGAGGCGCCGCCTGGCCTTCGACGAGTTCGTGCGTCTTCAGTTGGTGCTCGCCCTCGGGCGGCGCCACGCGCGCGCGCAGGCGCGCGGGGTGGCCCACGCAGTGGAGCCCGCGGACGTGGCTGTAGGTCCCGGTGAGCTCGTCGACGAAGGATCGAGCCTCCTGCGGCGCTTTCTCGCCGGGCACCCCTTCGCCCTTACCCGTGCCCAGCGACGCGTGCTCGGTGAGATCGCCGCCGACATGTCCGCGGATCTGCCGATGCACCGTCTGCTCCAGGGCGACGTCGGGTCGGGCAAGACCCTGGTCGCCACGGCGGCGATCGCCGTGGCCCTCGCTGGAGGGCGCCAGGCGGTGGTGATGGCCCCGACCGAGGTCCTGGCCGAACAGCACGTGAACTCGTTACGGCGCGACTTCACGCGACTCGACGTCGTTGACGAACGCGTCCTCGGGGGCCGTCGCGCGATCCAGGTCGAGGTCCTCACCGGTCGCACGCGCGCGCCCGAGCGCCGCCGCATCCTCGCCGGGCTCGCCGACGGATCGATCGACGTCGTCGTGGGAACTCACGCGCTGCTCTCGGATGACGTCGCCTTCGCCGCCCTGGGAATCATCGTGATCGATGAGCAGCACCGCTTCGGCGTTGAACAGCGAGCGGTGCTGCGCGAGAAAGGACGCGAGCACTCTCGCGAGGGCCGCGACCCCGACGTGCTGGTCATGACGGCCACGCCGATCCCGCGCACCGCGGCGATGGTGGTCTTCGGCGACCTCGATCGCTCGGTGCTCGACGAGATGCCCGAAGGCCGCGAGCCCATCGCGACGAGTTGGCTCGACGACGAAGACGAGTGCTGGCGCGTGGTGCGCGACGAGGTTGCCGCGGGACACCAGGCCTACGTGGTCTGTCCCCTCGTGGAGGGTTCAGACGCCGTCGAAGCCGCGAGCGCGGTCGCCGAGTTTGAGCGCCTGGCAGCCGGGCCCCTCGAGGGACTGCGACTCGGGCTCTTGCACGGCCAGATGCCCGGGGCTGACAAGGACGAGGCCACCCGGCGCTTTCGCGACGGCGACGTCGACGTGCTCGTGGCCACGGTGGTCATCGAGGTCGGCGTCGACGTGGCCAACGCGACGGTCATGGTGATCGAAGACGCGTGGCGCTTCGGACTGGCCCAACTGCACCAGCTGCGCGGGCGCGTCGGGCGCGGAGCGGCCCGCGGGCGCTGCCTGTTGCTCGGCTCGGCCCCGAGCGAAGACGCTCAAGCCCGCCTGGAGGCCTTGGTCGCGACGACCGACGGGTTCGAGATCGCTGAGATCGACCTCGACCAGCGAGGCGAGGGCACGCTCTATGGGGCGCGCCAGCGTGGGCGCAGCGACCTGCGTCTGGCGCGACTGCGCGCCGACGAGGATCTCCTGGTCGCCGCGCGCGACGTGGCCACACGGCTCAGCGAGCGTCTGGAGGACGTGCCCGAACTCGTTGAGGAGGTCAGATTCTTCGTCGGCGACGACGAGGCCGACTTCTTGTTCAAGTCCTAGTCCCATCACGTAGCCTGAAGCGGTGAGAATCATCGGCGGCGCCGCACGCGGACGCGCCCTCAAGGCCAAGTTGCCCCCCGGAGTGCGCCCGACCACCGACTTCGCCCGCGAGGCGATCTTCTCCATGATCGAAAGCCGCGGGGGGGTGGTGGACCTGGTGGTCGCCGACCTGTACTGCGGTTCCGGGGCCATGGGTCTGGAGGCCCTCTCGCGCGGGGCTGCGCGCGCCTACTTCGTGGACTCGGACCCGGCGTGCCTCGCCGCGGCGCGGGCTAACTACGAGTCCCTGCACCTAGCCGGCGAGGCCGTCTTCGTGCGCGCGACCCTGCCGGCCTGGCGAGCGCCGGCCGAGGTCGACCTGGTCTTCGCCGATCCGCCCTACGGTCCGCTCGACGCGACGAGCCTGCTCGCGCACGTGCCGGCCGCGCGCGCGGTCATCGAGAACGACCGTTACGTCGAGGCGGCGGGCTGGACGGTCACCAAAACCAAGCGTTACGGCACTACGCTCGTAACGATGCTCGAATCGGCCCCCGAGGACGCCGCGTGACCGTTGGCCTGATCCCGGGGTCCTTCGACCCCTTTCACAACGGCCACCTCGAGGTGGTTGAGCGCGCCGCGCACATCTTCGACGAGATCGTGGTCGCGGCGATTCGCAACCCCCAGAAGTCTGAAGCCCTCTTTGACCTGGAAGAACGCCGCGAGATGATCGCCGAGTCCTGCGCGCACATCCCCCACGTGCGCATCGTCTCGATCTCCACCCTGCTCGTGAACGTGGCCCGCGACGTCGAGGCCACCGCGATCGTCAAGGGCCTGCGCGCCGTCTCGGACTTCGAAAGCGAGCTGCAGATGGCCCAGATGAATCGGTCCCTGTCCGGGGTGGAGACTCTCTTCATACCGACCAGCTCGAGCCACTCTTTCATCGCCTCGCGCCTGCTGCGTGAGGTCGCGCGCTACGGCGGGGACGTGCGGCCCTTCGTGCCCGCGGCGGTCGCCAAGCGCCTCGAGCACAAGTTCCCGGAGGGACACGAGTGACGACGTTCGACGGTTACGACGACTTCGAGGAGTTCCCAGCCGAGACGGCCCATCACGCTCGCCGCGACATCGAAGAGGACCTGCGCCAGCTCATCGAGCTCGTCGCCGGCGCCAAGCAGATGCCGCTGTCCAACTCGGCCCTGGTGCCGCGCGAGGACGTCTTGGCGTTGCTCGAGCAGGCCCTGCGCAACCTGCCCGACGAGATTCGCGAGGCCCGCTGGGCGCTGCGCGACCGCGAGGAGCTGATGGCGGCCGAGATGCACAAGGCCCAGCAGCTCATGGACCAGGTGCGCGCCGAGGCCGCCCGCCTCGTGGATCGCACCGAGATTGTGCGCCAATCGCGGCTCAAGGCCGAGCAGATCGTCGCCGACGCCCAGGCTCAGGCCCGCCAGATGATCAACCAGAGTGAGGACTTCATCGACGGCAAGCTCGGCAACTTTGAGATCGTCCTGGAGCGCCTGCTCAAGACCACACACTCGGGTCGCGAGCGTCTCAGCGCCCAGGGCCTGCCCACGTCGCTGCTCGAGCCCACGCGCACCGAGGACGAGTTCTTCAACCCGACCGAGGCGCCCACCCCGATCGTTCCCGACGTCCACCCCAGCGACGACGTCCCGGCCGTCTTCGACCAGGACGCCTACTAGAGCAGTGGCCAGCCCCTACCTGGTGCCGGTGGCCCATCTGGTGCGCCAGGCGCCCGCAACCCTTGAGGTGCACTTTGAGGCGCCCTTTGACGAGAAGCACGAGTTCGCCCCGCGCGGTCCCGCCGAGACCGACGTCGCCGCCGACGCAACGGTCATCGTGGTCCTGCGCCTGGAGAGCTTCAGCGGCGGCGTGCGGGCCAAGGGAAGCGTCGAGGCGCCCTGGCACGGGATCTGCCGGCGCTGCTCGATCCCGGTGGTCGGCGTCCTGAGAAGCGCGGTCGACGAGCGCTTTCTCTACGACCGCGCGCCCGACGACGAGGAGAACTACCCGCTCGAGGACGATGTGCTCGACCTGGCGCCCCTGGTGCACGACGCGATCTTGCTGGATCTGCCGCTCGCGCCGCTGTGCCGGCCGGACTGCGCCGGGCTGTGCCCGTACTGTGGGATCGACCGCAACGAGGCTAGTTGCACTTGTTCAGCGCCGGCCGATCCGCGCTGGGCTATGCTTGATGAACTCCGATTCGGCGAACATTCCGGCGAATCGCACGAAGTGTAACGGCCCGTCCGTTCCGGCGAAAGAGATGATCGATGGCAGTCCCCAAGCGCAAGACCTCCAAGGCCAAGACGCGTAGTCGTCGGGCGTCGAACTGGACACTGGAGCGGCCGGCGCGCAGCGTCTGCCCGCAGTGCGCGACCTCGAAGCTGCCCCACGTCGTCTGCCCGAACTGCGGTTGGTACAAGGGTCGCGTCGCGGTAGAGGTCAACTGAGTTGACCCTGCCCATCGCCCTGGACGCGATGGGCGGCGACTTCGCACCACGAGAGATCATCGCCGGCGCTCGCCGCGCCGTGGACGAGTTGGGTCTCTCGGTGACCCTGGTGGGCGTTCCCGACCTGATCGGCGATCCCCTGGGGCTCGAGGTCGTCGCCTGCAGCGAGGTCATAGCGATGGACGACGACCCGGCGGCGAGCGTTCGTAAGAAGAAGGACTCCTCACTCGTGCGTGCGGCCGAACTGGTGCGCGACGGACGAGCCAGCGCCATGGTCTCGGCGGGCAACACCGGGGCAACGATGGCCTCGGCGCTGTTGCGAATGGGCCGCCTGCCCGGGGTGATTCGTCCCTGCATCGCCACGCCCATTCCCAACCCCGGGCGCACCCCGAGCGTGCTGGTCGACGCCGGCGCGAACGCCGAGTGCACGCCCGAGATGCTCGTGCAATTCGCCCAGCTGGGCGCGGCCTTCGTCGGCGCCCACTACGGCGTGGCGAGCCCGAGCGTGGGGCTGCTCTCCATCGGCGAGGAGTCCTCCAAGGGCACGCCGCTCGTGAAAGAGACCCACCAGCTGCTCGCTGCGACCGCGGGATTCACCTTCGCCGGCAACGTCGAGGGACGCGACCTGATCCCCTCTCCGGTCGACGTCGTTGTGACCGACGGCTTCACCGGCAACGTGGCGTTGAAGACTCTTGAGGGGGCGCTGACCTTCATCGTGAAGGCGGTGCTCGGCGTGATTGACACAAACGAGGAGACCCGAGCCGCCGGCGCGGTGCTCCTTGACTACCTGGCGCCGGTTGCCGCGACCCTCTCACCCGACAACCAGGGCGGCGCGATGCTGCTCGGCCTGGACGGGATCTGCGTGATCAGCCACGGGTCCTCCAACGCGACCGCGATAATGAACGCGCTGCGCGTGGCCGCCGAGATGGACGCCAGCGGGGTCGTCGCTCGTACGCGTAGCGCGATTAGACCTGATCATTAGGGGGAATCCCTGACGGCGCTCCGCGGAATCGGTAGTGTGGGTTCACCACGAAGGAGTCACCATGTCCGCTGACGCCGTTAGCCCCCCGTCGAGGGACGAGATCTTGGCCCTGGTGCGTAGCCAGTTGGCCGTGATCCTCGAGATCGACGCCGACACCATCGATGAAAACGCCACGTTCGACGACCTGGGCGCTGATTCCCTGGCCCTGATCGAGCTGGTCGAGGCGATCGAAGAAGGCCTCGCCGAACGAGTGGCGGGCTTTCACATCGACGACGAGGACCTTGAGGGCTTGGCGTCGGTGCGCAGCGCGGTCGACTACGTGGCCGCCAAACTCAATGCGGCCTGAGGTCGCCGCGGGTGACGTCGCTCGAACCCCTCGCGCGTCGCCTGGGACTCAGTACCGAGAGTGAGTCGTTGACGGTCGCCCTCACCCACTCGAGTTACGCCGCCGAACACGGGTGCGAGTCCAATGAGCGACTCGAGTTCCTCGGTGACGCCGTGGTGGACCTGGCCGTGGCCGACCTGATCGTTTCGCTCTACCCCGACCTCAACGAGGGAACAGGATCGCTGGTGCGCTCACGCGTGGTCAACGAGGCCTCCCTGGCGCGCGCCGCGCGTGACCTCGACCTCGCGCCCTACGTCCGCTTGGGCCGCGGCGAGATCAAGTCCCGCGGCAGCGAGCGGCCCTCGTTGCTCGCCGACGCCTTCGAGGCGGTCGTCGCGGCGG
Source organism: Actinomycetes bacterium (assembly GCA_021784205.1). The sequence goes on along the minus strand of JAJXTB010000008.1, from coordinate 26,340 downwards.
TCTTCCTCGACCTGGGATATCCGGCGGCGCGCGATTTCGTCCTCGACGCCCTGGGCGAGGCCGTCGCGTCGGCCTCGCTCGATCCCGGCGAGGTCGACCCCAAAACCCGTCTGCGTCAGTGGGCCGACGCGCAGGGCCTGGGCGAGCCGCTCTACGAGGTCGAGAGCGAGGGTCCGGCCCACGCGACCACATATGAGGCGTCGGTCGTGATCGACGGGCGCGTGCGCGGCGTCGGCCACGGCCGGTCCAAGAAGGCCGCCGAGGCCGAGGCGGCGCGCGCCGCGTTTGAAGCGAGCCAGCGTGCCTGAGCTGCCCGAGGTCGAGACCGTGCGCGCCAGCCTGGCGCGCGACCTGGTGGGAAAGAAGATCAAGGCCGTCGCGGTCACCAACGGGCGCGTCGTGCGCCGACATAAGAGCGTCAAGGATTTTCGCGCCCTCGTCGAGGGCCATACGATCAAGGACGTCGCGCGACTGGGCAAGTACCTGGTGATCGCGCTCGACAACGCCACCCACCTCGTGATTCACCTCGGCATGAGCGGCCAGCTGCTGCGTGCGAAGGGTCCCAAGGACCTCAAGCCCAAGCACACCCACGCGGTCTTCACCCTCAGCCCGGCGAGCGAGCTGCGCTTCGTAGACCCGCGCACCTTCGGCGAGATCTTCGTCTCCAGCCCCCCGGCCGAGGACGTCGAGGTCGAGATGTCGAAGTTCGCGCGACTGTCCATCGGCGGCGACGGGCTGGCGTTGCGCGCCCAGGTCCCCGAGCTAGCCCACCTGGGACTCGATCCGCTCGAGGATCAGTTCGGCTGGGATCGCTTCGCGGCTATCTTGCGCAGCCGCGCGACACCGCTGAAGGCCGTCCTGACCGACCAGGACATCCTCTGTGGGATCGGCAACATTTACGCCGATGAGACGCTCTTTAACGCCGGGCTTCGTTACGACCGGCCCGCAGATTCGCTCTCGACGATCGAGATCCGTCGCCTGCACCGGGGCATCGCCGAGATCCTCGCCGAGGCCATCAAGCACGGAGGATCGACCCTCGAGGACGAGCAGTTCATCGACCCTGACGGCAACCCCGGGCGCTACCAAGTGTTCCATCAGGTCTACAACCGCGAAGGCCTGCCCTGCTTCCAGTGCCGTCGACCGATCCTGCGCGTGATGTTCCGCCAGCGCTCGACGTACTACTGCGAGAACTGCCAGAGTTAACCCGAGGCGAACTGGGAATATTGCTAGCGTCGACCCGTGTTTCTTAAGCGATTGACCATGCGGGGATTCAAGTCCTTCGCGGATCTGACGGTGCTGGACTTCGAGCCCGGCGTGACCGCCGTGGTCGGTCCCAACGGTTCGGGCAAGTCCAACGTGGTCGACGCGGTCACCTGGGTGCTGGGTGCCCAGAGCGCTCGGGCCCTGCGCAGTTCGAAGATGGACGACGTCATCTTCATGGGAACGGCCAATCGCGCGGCCCTGGGGCGCGCCGAGGTGTCGCTCACGCTGGACAACTCCTCGGGACGTCTGCCCATCGACGGCGCCGAGGTCACCATCTCGCGCACGCTGTTTCGCAACGGCGAATCCGACTACGCGATCAACGGCACGACGTGCCGACTCCTTGACGTCCAGGATCTGCTGAACGATTCCGGAGTAGGTCGCCAGCAGCACATGATCATCGGCCAGGGCCAGCTCGACTCGATCCTCAACTCGAATCCCGAGACGCGCCGCGCGGTGATCGAAGAGGCCGCCGGCGTCTTGAAGCACCGCCGACGCAAGGAGCGCAGCGAGCGCCGCCTGGCCCAGACCCAGGAGAACCTCGAGCGACTGGGCGACCTGGTGCGCGAGGTTCGCCGTCAGATGCGCCCCCTCGAACGCCAGGCGGTGTCGGCGCGTCACTTCGCCGAGGTCGAGTCCGAGTTGCGCCAGGCGCGCCACGCGCTCTTCGCCGAACGCCTCGCGTCCTTTAACGCCCGTCGCCTTGAACTCGACGCGCAACTAGCGAGCATCGCCGAGCGTGAGCGCGAGGTTCGCCAGCGCCTGGCGACCCTCGACGCCCAGGCTCAGGCGGCTGCGGCGGAGATGGCGAGTCGCCGCGAGGAGGTCCTCGCCTCGACTCTCGGGGTCCTGGCTGGACTGGTGGAGCGCGCCCGCGGCACGGCCTCGGTCATCGACGAGCGCCGCCGCGCCCTGCGCGCGGCTTTGGCCGCGGCGGCCGACGAGAACGTCATCGCCACTCTCGAGGCTGACGGGGCGAAGCTCGCCACTGACCTTGCTGCGCTCGAGGTCGACGAAGCCGACATTGCGACGACGCGCCTCGCTCTGGACGAGGCGCGTCGCGACCTCGCCGCGCGTGAGGCCGAGTTCGCCGCGACCTACGGCGCCGATTCTGACGAGGCCGACGAGGCCACCTTCGCCGCGCTCGAGGAGCGGCGCGCGACGTTGACGCGCTCGGTGGTCAATCTTCGCGACGCCCAGGACAAGGCCGGCGTGCGCCTGTCGACCGCCCAGCGCCGCTCCCAGGAAATCGCCTCCAGCCGAGAGGCCCTGCTCGAGACCCTCTCTGAGGCCGCGCGCGCGGTCAGCGAGGCCGAGGCCGAGCTTGACGACGCGACGCGTGACGTCGAGCGCACCGAGGGCGCGCGAGCGATGGCCGACACCGCCCTGGCGGAGGCGTCCGAGCTCGCCGCGCGCACCCAGGCGCGCGCTGAGGCGCTCGCGCGCGCTCTCGAGGAGCTTTCCGGAGCCGGGGGACGCGCGTTGGTAGCCGACCTGGCCGGCGTGCTCGGGCCCTTCCTTGATCTCATCGATGTCGAGTCCGGCTGGGAACGAGCCGTCGAATCCGCTGCCGGCGCCTCGCTCGGCGCGGTCGTCGTCGACGGTCGCACCTCGGCGCGCGCCGCCCTCGAGACGCTGCGTCGCGAAGGGGGAGCGGGGTTGATCTTGGCGGCCGGCGACGCGCCGGTGGCCCTGCCGAGCGCGCCTGCGGGATGCACCGCGCTGCGCTCACTGGTGAGTGCGCGTCGCGACGCGCCCGCCGGAGTGAACCACGTGCTCGACACTCTCTTTGCGCGCGCCTTCGTCGCCGAGAGTTTCGACGCGGGCATCGAAACCGCGGTGTCGCACCCGGATCTCGTCATCGTGACGCGCGACGGCGACCGATTCGCTGCTTCGGGCTGGCGCGTCGCCTCGGGGCGCGCCCTCGTCACCCGCTCCACCGTCGACGACGCCGAGCGCGCCGCCCTCGAGGCCGCAGATTTCGTTGCGCCGTGTCGCGCGGCCCGCGCCGACGCGCTGGCCGCCCTCGACCTCGCGCGCACCCGCCTGGCGTCGGCGACGGCGGGGCTCTCGCGCGCGCAGTCGAACCTGGCCAGCGTGACGTCCGACGCGCAGCGACTCGAGCGAGAGGCGGACCAACTCGCGACTTCCCTCGTGACCCTCGAGCACGAATTCGAGGTCACCAGCACACAGCGCGCGTCCCTCGAAGACGAGCTGGCCGCGGCCGACGTCCAGCGCGAAACCCTCGTCGCGCGCCGTGAGAGCGCACTCGCGCGCCGCGCCGAGCGCGAGGGGGCCGCGGACGCGCTGGCACGTCGTCGCTCCGAGTTCGAAGCGAGCGCTCTCGAGTTGTCGCGCCGCGAGGCGCGCGCCAGCGAACGTCGGGGCCTCTTCGAGCAACGTCGTCACGAGATTGAAGCGCGACTGGCCGGACACGCGCGCGAACGCGACGAAGCCGCGGCCCGACGCGAGGCGCTCGAGTTCGACCTGGCCGTGCTGGGACGACTGGGAGAGCTCGTCGAGCGGGCTCTCGAGGACGTCCGCATGTCCCAAGAGGCGATGGACTCGTCCTATCGCGAGCAGCTCGAGGCCACACGCGCGAGCGCTGAGCGCCTCGAGAGCGTGCGTGCCGAGCGCCAGAGCACTGAGTCCAGTCTCGCGGAGTTCGCCGAGGCCGAACGACGTGGAGAGATCGAGCGCGCCGAGCTGGTGGTGATGATCGCGAACCTCCACGAGGCTGTTCGCCACGACCTCGGCGTCGAGGTGGGCGAGCTCGGCCCGGCGCCCGAGATCGAGCTGGCCGAGGGCACCACGCTCGAGTCGCGCGTGGGCGAACTTGAGGCGCGCATCACCTCTCTAGGCCCCATCAATCCGCTGGCCCTCGAGGAGCTGGTCGCCCTCGAAGAGCGCTACCAGGAACTCGACGCCCAGGTGAGCGACGTGCGCCACGCGCGCCGCGAGCTCCAAGAGGCCGTGCGCGAGCTCGACGAGCAGATCATGACGTCGTTCTCGAGCGCGGTCGCCGACGTCAACGAGCACTTCTCCAACTTGATCGGCATGCTCTTTCCTGGCGGCCAGGGCCGTTTGCTCCTGAGTCAGCCCGACGATCCGCTCAACACCGGCGTCGAGATCGAGGTGCGCCCGATGGGGCGCAACATGCGCCGCCTCTCGCTGCTTTCCGGCGGCGAGCGTTCAATGGCGGCGCTGGCCTTCCTCTTCGCAGTCTTTCGCTCGCGACCCTCGCCCTTCTACATGATGGACGAGGTTGAAGCCGCCCTCGATGACGTGAATCTGCAGCGATTCCTCAGCCTGGTTGACGAGTTCCGCGACGAGGCCCAGCTGCTCATCGTGACCCACCAGAAGCGCACGATGGAGGCCGCCGACGCGCTCTACGGCGTGACGATGGTGCCCGGCGCGTCCTCCAAAGTCGTCAGCCAGCGCGTCAAGCGAGAGGTCAGCGCGTGACCATCGCCATCATCATCATCGCCGTCCTCGTGGTCGTCCTGGTGGGCGTCGCGGTGGTGCGCACGCGCACGCGAGCCCGTGCTCAACTGCCCGTCCCGGTGGCACCCTTGCCCGAGGTGCTGGTCGAGACCGAAGCGCCGCGCCCCTCGTTGGAAGAGCCGGGCTCGCTGCGCCAGCGCCTCGCCACCTCGCGCGGCGTCTTCGACCGTTTGCGCTCGATCACGGGCGACACGCTCTCGAGTGAGCAGCGCGACGTCGTCGAAGAGGTGCTGCTGAGAAGCGACATCGGCGTCGCCACGACCAAGGCGGTCCTCGACCAGATCGACGCGGGGATCCCCCTCGGAGTCGCCGGCGAGGTGCGCCGGGTTCTGCTCGAGTTCCTTGACCGGGACCGCGACGTGCGCATCGTGGGCGATCCCGGACGCGTCCCCGTGTGGCTCTTTGTAGGTGTGAACGGAGTGGGCAAGACGACGACGATCGGCAAGCTCGCCCAGCTCCACGCGGACGAGGGTCGACACGTGGTGCTGGCGGCGGGCGACACGTTCCGAGCCGCGGCCGCCGAGCAGCTGGCCCAGTGGGCCGAGCGCGCGAACGCCGACATCGTGCGCGCGGCCGAGGGCGCCGACCCGGGCTCGGTCATCCACGACGCCCTGGGACGGGCCGCCGCGCGCCGGGCCGACATCGTGCTCGCCGACACCGCGGGGCGGCGGGCGAACAACTCGAACCTGCTCGACGAGCTGCGCAAGGTCCGCCGCGTCGCCGACCGCGAGCCCGGACAGGTGGTCGAGACCCTGCTGGTGCTCGACGCCACGACGGGCCAGAACGCCCTCAGCCAGGCCCGCGAGTTCCTGGCCGCGGCCGAGGTCACGGGCATCGTCCTGACCAAGCTCGACGGCACAGCCCGCGGGGGCATCGTGGTGGCGATCGAGCGCGAGCTTGGTATCCCCGTGAAGTACGTCGGGGTGGGCGAACGGGTCGAGGATTTGCGTGTCTTCGAGCCCGAGGCCTTCGTCGATTCGCTTCTGGCGACGTGACAGTAGCCTTCTAGAACGATGTTTGACGCCCTCTCGGATCGCCTGGAACGCCTCGGAGCGTCGCTGCGTTCGCGCGGACGGCTCTCCGACGCCGACCTCGACGCTGCGCTCGACGAGGTCCGCACCGCTCTCTTAGAGGCCGACGTCGAGCTCAGTGTCGTTCGCGCATTCTTGGCGGCCGTGCGCGCTCGCCTGGCCGGCACGGCGCTCGCGACCAGCCTTTCGCCCGGCCAGCAGGTCATCAAGGCCGTCCACGAGCAGCTGATCGAGGTACTCGGGGCGTCACCTCTCAAGGTCACCTACTCCTCGCGTCCGCCGACGGTCATCCTGCTCGCGGGACTCCAGGGTGCGGGCAAGACGACCGCGGCCGCCAAGCTCGCCCAGTGGTTCAAGCAGCAGGGTCGCCAGCCCTACCTGGTCGCCGCCGACTTGCAGCGCCCCGCCGCGGTTGAGCAGCTGCGCGTCCTGGGCGCCTCCATCGGCGTGGACGTCTTCAGCGAGGCGAGCGATCCGGTCGCGGTCTCGCGCGAGGGCGTTGAGCGGGCGCGAAGCCTCGGGCGCGACGTCGTGATTGTCGACACCGCGGGCCGCCTCGCGCTCGACGAGGCGTTGATGGCCGAAGTGCGCGCGATCAGCGAGGTGACGAGCCCGCACTACACCTTCCTCGTGATCGACGCCGTGACCGGCCAGGACGCGGTGCACACCGCGCGCGCCTTCCACGACGCTCTCTCCTTGTCCGGGCTCATCGTTACCAAGCTCGACTACGACGCGCGCGGCGGCGCGGTGCTCTCGGCGCGCGGGGTCGTGGGCCGACCGGTGGTCTTTGCCTCGACCGGCGAAAAAGTGGGCGACTTCGAGCTCTTCCACCCCGACCGGATCGCCTCGCGGATCCTCGGCATGGGCGACGCGCTCTCGCTGATCGAGCGGGCCGAGGCGACGATGGACGCCGACGTGGTCGCCAACTCGGCGAGCCGATTGATGAGCGGCCAGTTCACCCTGGACGACTTCCTCGCCCAGCTGAACCAGGTGCGCAAGATGGGCTCCTTCGGCGGCCTGATGAAGCTGATGCCCGGGGTCACCAAGGAGATGCGCAACGCCGCCTCCAACGTCGACGAGCGCGAGCTCAACAAAATCGAGGCGATCATCCAGTCGATGACCCCGCGCGAACGTCGCGACCCGAACCTGCTCGACGCGTCGCGGCGCACGCGCATCGCGGCGGGATCGGGCACCACGGTCAACGCCGTGAACCAACTCCTCAAGCAGTTCACCGAGATGAAGAAGATGATGCGCCAGATGGCCGGCGGGGGCATGCCCAACCTGCCGGGCAAGCTGGGTCGGGCCGCGCAGATGGCCGCGCGGGCCGATCGCGGGCGCGAGCTGCCGGCGGGTTTCGAGTCACTTGGGGCGGGCCTGCGCGCCGCCGCGCCGAGCGGGCCGAAAAACAAGAAGAAGAAGGGCGGGCGGGTCACACCCCCCAAACAACGCTAAACTTGGACGCTCGGGTACAACCCCCCGTCCCACGAGGGGACGAACGCTTGGAAGGACTGTCGTCGTGGCTGTAAAACTACGTCTGGTACGCATGGGTAAGAAGAAGCAGCCCACCTATCGCGTCGTGGCCGCCGAGAGCCGCCGTGCTCGCTCGGGCGCCTTCCTCGAGATCCTCGGCACCTACCAGCCGCGCGGTCTCTCGAGCGCCGAGCCCGAGACCGTGATCTCGATCGACAACGACAAGGTCGTGCGCTGGCTCGAGAACGGCGCCCAGCCGACCGAGCGAGTCGCCAAGCTGCTCGCCAAGAGCGGAGCGCTCGAGGCCTTCGACGCGGCCAAGGCCGCCCGGGCGGCGCAGTGAGCGACTTCCACGACGACTACGTCGAAGGTGACATCAACACCATCGACGACGAGGACGACGCCACCGAGCGCGCGGCCACTGCGACCTCGGTGCTGAGCTACATCGCCGAGGCCATGGCCGACGACCCCAGCGCGGTCACCGTCGACGTCGACGAGCGCCAGGGCAAGGTCATCTTGTCCTTGCGCGTAGGTCCCGGCGACATGGGACGCATCATCGGCCGACGCGGTCGCACCGCCCAGGCCATCCGAGTTCTCGTGGGCGCCGCCGGCGCGCGCGACGGCGTGACGACTTCGGTCGACATCGTCGACTGACGTGTCGACCGACGAGCGTGACACGCTCGAGGTCGGGCGGATCGTCAAGGCCCACGGGCTCAAGGGTCAGGTCCTCGTCGATCTGTGGACCGATCGCGTCGAACGGCTCGATCCGGGCAGCGAGTTGCGCAGCGAGCGTGGACACCTGGTCGTGGTCGCCTCCGCCGCCCACCAGGACCGCTTCATCGTCACCTTCGACGGGGTGACGACGCGCGAGGGCGCCGAGCGACTTCGCGGCCTCGTCCTCTACGCCGAGCGCATCGAGGACGACGACGTGATCTGGATCGACGACCTCTTTGGCGCGACGGTCATCGACGCCGAAGGGATCGTGCGCGGCGTCGTGACCAGCGTCGAGGCCAACCCGGCGAGCGACCTGCTGGTGCTCGACACCGGGCACCTGGTGCCGCTGACCTTCGTGGTGAGTGTGGTGGCCAACGAGCGCATCGAGGTCGACGCGCCAGAGGGCCTCTTCGCGTGAGCTACCGCGTCGACGCCTTCACCCTCTTTCCCGACGTCGTGGCCAACTACGCGGCGGCCTCGGTGCTCGGGCGAGCGAGCGAGCGCGGCGTGTGGGAACTGCACGTGCACGACATTCGTGACGCGACGAGCGATCCGCACCGCAGTGTCGACGACACGCCCTTCGGCGGCGGCGCGGGCATGGTGCTCTCGGCCGAGCCAATCCTCGCGAGTGTCGAGGCGGTCGGTGAGCGGGCGCGCCCCCTGATCGCGCTCTCGCCCTCGGGACGGCCCTTCTCCCAGGCGCTCGCGCGCGAATTCAGTGAACTGGCCGGTATTTCGCTGCTGTGTGGGCGCTACGAGGGAGTCGACCAGCGGGCCCTCGATCTCGTGGTTGACGAGGAGGTCTCCCTGGGTGACTTCGTGCTGGCGGGCGGAGAGTTAGCGGCGCTGTGCGTGATCGAGGCCACGGTCCGCCTGCTGCCCGGCGCGCTGGGCAACGACGACTCGCCGCTCGAGGAGTCCTTCTCCGACGGTCTGCTCGAGTACCCCCAGTACACGCGCCCCGCCCTGGTGAGGGGCCTCGCGGTGCCCGACGTGCTGACCTCGGGCGACCACGGGCGCATCGCTCGCTGGCGCCGCGCTCAGGCGCTCGCGCGTACTCTGGCGCGCCGGCCGGACCTGATCGTAGCCCGCGGGGGGCTCAGCGACGCCGAGGCGGCCCTGCTCGAAGAGTTCGACCTGGTGGAAGGCGACGGGCGCAGCGGCTAAACTTCGTAAGCCCCAGTGATCCGAAAAGGCTGCTCCCATGAATCCGACTGATCTCATTGACCGCGACTCGCTGCGCGACGACGTTCCCTCTTTCCGTCCCGGTGACACCCTGAAGGTTCACGTCCGCGTGGTCGAGGGCACCCGTCAGCGCATCCAGGTCTTTCAGGGCGTCGTGATCCGTCGCCAGGGGTCGGGCCTGCAGGAGACCTTCACGGTGCGCAAGATCAGCTTCGGCGTGGGCGTGGAGCGCACTTTTCCGGTGCACGCGCCGACCATCGCCAAGATCGAGGTCGAGTCCTACGGCGACGTGCGCCGCGCGAAGCTGTACTACCTGCGCGATCTGCGAGGCAAGGCCGCCAAGATCAAGGAGCTGCGCGTCACCGAGCGCGCGTAAGCCCACATGGGCGACGAAGAGCTCGACGACTACGAAGCCACACTGGAACTGGCGCTCGTCCAGGAGTACAAGGCCGTCGTTGGCACCTTCGAGTACGCCGTAGAGACTGACCGACGCTTCTACCTGGCCAACGAAGTCACGGTCGAGATCCGTTCCTCCGCCACGCCGACCTTGCTCGAGGTGACGTTGGCCGACGCGTGGGTGTGGGACATGTACCGCTCGGCGCGTTTCGTGCCGAGCGTGCGCATCCTGACCTTTCGCGACGTGAACATCGAACGTCTGGCCAAGGTCGACCTGCAGCCCTGAGATGGCGATGATCCGCTTAGAGGGCTCGCTCGCGCGTCGCGCGTTCATCGGCGCGGTCGTTGCCGAGATCGACGATGTTGTCCTGCTCGCCGGCGACGCGCCCGCGCTGGTACTCGCGAGCCTCTCGGGGGGCGTCGCACCGCGCGGGCTCTGGTTGGCGATCGACGAGGACTATCCGGCCGCGCTCGCCGCGCGCGACGTGGCCACGTGCTCGTGGCTCACGGCTCTCGAGCACGTCGTCCTCGAGGGCGAGCACGCCGCCGCCCAGGCCGCGATCGTGGCCGCGCTTCTAACAAACGACGAAGTCACCTTCGCCAACGAGGCGGCAACCCTGCGCGGTGCCTACAACCGTCCGGCGCCCCCGCATCCGATCACCGTCTGGTATGCGGCGGGAGAGTCGATCGTCGCGGGCGGGGCGCGCCTTACGCTCTCGGGACGGCGTGCGAGCGAGGCCGGGGAGCTGAGCGACTACTCCTGATCGGCAGGCTGTTGGACGATGCGGTCCGGTCGGATGCGCACCGTCACGCGCACCTCGCCCTCGGTGCGCAGGGGATAGGAGTCCACGCCCATGTACTTCTTGGCCATTCGATCGATGACTTCGTCGGCGCCGTCGGTGGTGAAGGTCGCCACGGTGCCGCGCACCGCGATCACCGAGTAGGGGTTGTCCGGATCGGTCAGAGAGATGGCGACGCGCGGGTCGGCCGCGAGGTCGCGCGCCTTGGCGCGACCGAGCGCAGTGTTGATCACGATGTCGTCGCCCTCGAGTAGCACCCACACCGGGGTGACGTGGGGGCTGCCGTCGGCGCCGAGGGTGGCCACGTGGGCGAAAACCTGCTTGTCGAACAGCGCGCGCGAGGCGTTGGTGAACGTGTCGGTCATGGTGGTCCTTTCCCGAGGGGTCAAACGGAGAACTAGGTTTAGGTTAATGAACATCGGTGCGCACGTACGCGGCGGGGGCAAACTGGTGCCCTCCTTAGAGGCCGGCGTGGAGATCGGGGTCACCTCGATTCAGGTCTTCGTCCAGAGCCCGCGCATGTGGAAGCCCACCCAGTACGCGCCCGAGGTGCTCGCCGCCTACCGCGAAGCCGCGGCCGCGCATCCGAGCGTCACGCACACCTTCGCCCACGCGACCTATCTGATCAACCTGGCCTCGGCCGACCCCGAGCTCTACGAGAAGTCGGTGGCCGCTCTCACCCACAACCTCTCGGTGGCGCGCGGCATGGGCGCCTCAGGGGTCGTGCTGCACGTGGGCAGCCACAAGGGAAGCGGATTCGACGAGGCCATCGGGCGGGTCAGCGACGGGCTGCGCCGGGCCCTCGACGGGGCCAGCGAGGCCCCGGCGGGCGTGGACTGCCCAATCCTGATCGAAAACGCCGCGGGCGCCGGGGGAACCGTCGGGCGCGACTTCGCCGAGATCGAGGCGATCATCGCCGCCCTGGACGGTGACGATCGACTGGGACTGTGCGTCGACACCCAGCACCTGTGGGCGAGCGGGGTGGACTACTCGAGCATCGAGGGAACCGCGGCGCTGCTCAACGAAATCGACGAGCGCGTGGGGTTGGCTCGTCTGCGCTGCCTTCACCTGAATGACTCAAAGATCGAGCTCGGTGGCAACCGCGACCGTCACGCCAACCTCGGCGAGGGCACGATCGGTATCGACGGGCTCGCGCCCCTGGTGGGCGAGCCGCGTGTGCGCGACCTGCCACTCTTGCTCGAGGTGCCCGGTGACGGCGACGGACCGCGCGCGAGCGATGTCGCCGACGCGGTGCACCTGGTCGACGTGGGCGTCGCCCTGTATTCGTAACGAAGGAGAGAGCATGGAAAGTTTCCGCGTGGAATCGGACACGATGGGAGCTGTCGAAGTTCCGGCCGCCCACTACTGGGGTGCGCAGACCCAGCGAAGCCTGCACCACTTCGCGATATCGACCGAGACGATGCCGGCCGCGGTGATACGGGCCTTCGGGGTCTTGAAGCTCGCCTCGGCGCGGGTGAATCACGCCCTCGGCAAGCTCGATGCTGAGCGGGCCGCTCTGATCGAGCAGGCCGCCGGCGAGGTGATCGACGGGTCGCTGGCCGGCGAGTTCCCGCTGCGCATCTGGCAAACCGGCTCGGGCACTCAGACCAACATGAACGTCAATGAAGTCATCTCGAACCGGGCGATCGAGATCGCCGGCGGTGAGCGCGGCTCGAAGGATCCCGTGCACCCCAACGATCACGTGAACATGTCCCAGTCCTCCAACGACACGTTCCCCACCGCCATGCACATCGCGGCGGTGATGGAGATAACCGAGCGATTGATCCCTTCGGTCGAGCGTCTGCGCGACGCCCTCGCGGTGAAGTCGTCCGCCTACGAGGGAGTCGTCAAGATCGGGCGCACCCACTTAATGGACGCCGTGCCTCTCACCTTGGGCCAGGAGTTCTCGGGCTACGTGGCCCAGCTCGACGCTGACCTCGAGCGTCTGCACCTGGTGCTGGGCGGCCTCTACGAGCTCGCCGCGGGCGGCACCGCCGTTGGAACGGGCCTCAACACTCACCCCGAGTTCGGCGAGCGCGTGGCCCGAGAGATCGCGAGCATCACCGGTCAGCCCTTCGTGACCGCGCCCAACAAGTTCGCGGCCCTCGCCGCGCACGACGCTCTGGTGTTTGCTCACGGGGGCATCAAGACTCTCGCCACCAGCCTCATGAAGATCGCCGACGACCTGCGTTGGCTGGGCTCGGGACCACGTTCGGGCCTGGGCGAGCTGCGCCTGCCCGAGAACGAGCCGGGCAGCTCGATCATGCCGGGCAAGGTGAACCCCACCCAGTCCGAGGCGATGATCATGGTTGGCATCCAAGTGCACGGCAACGACGCGGCCGTCGCCATGGCCGGCTCGCGGGGAAATCTCGAGCTCAACGTCTGCAAGCCCGTCATGATTCACAACGTGTGCCAGTCGATCGACCTGTTGAGTGACGCCTGCGACCGGTTCCGCGAGTTCTGCGTCGAGGGCCTCGAGCCGGACTACGAGCAGATCGATCACCACCTGCGTAACTCGCTGATGCTGGTCACCGCGCTCAATCCGATCATCGGCTACGACAAGTCCGCCCAGGTGGCCAAGAAGGCTCACAAGGAGCGCACCACCCTGCGCGAGGCCGCCCTGGCGCTCGGTTTTCTCACGGCTGAGGAGTTCGACGCCGCGGTGGTGCCCGAGCACATGACCCACCCGTGACCCGGCGCCGACTCGAAGCTGACGAGGTGGAAGCGGTGCTCGCCACGCACCACGCGTGGCGCCGCGAAGCCGAGCACCTGGTGCGCGTGGTCGACGTCGCCACGTATCAACGCGGCGTCGACCTCGTGGTTGCCCAGGCCGAAGTGGCCGAAAGGCTCGATCATCACGCCGTCGTGACACTTGAGGTGAACCGGGTCCGCTTTGACGTGTGGACCCACGATCGCGGCGGCATCACCGAGCGTGACGTTGACTTCATCGACGAGGTGGACCGACTCGCTGCCTTGGCCATCGAGTCCTAGGACGCCGGGGTGTCGTCCTCGGACGGCGAGGCGGGCGAGTGGTGCGGGTCGAGGAGATCGTCCTCGGCGTCGTAATGTTGGTGGTCGCTCAACGTCTCGCGCGTGACCTCTTCGGGCGTGGCGAGCAGCGTCATCTGGGCGTTGGGAAACACGCTCGGCTCGTCGAAGGTGACCACGGGATCGAAGCGGCGATAGCGCGCCGAGAGTGCGACGGCGCCGATCGTGAGTGCGAACAGTACGCCAACGAAAATGAAGAGTCCGGTCATGGTAGTCCCGTCGTGGTCGCCATTCTTCGATCACGGTAGCGCGTGGCACGGCGTTGATCGATCCGTGGTGCGCTCGTGGACGGGCCGAGCGAAGGGGTGACCAGCGGCGCTGGTGCTCGAGGCGCCACTAGGTTGATCGACATGTCGGAGCCCGAACGACGTTCACGCGGTGCGCGGCTCGTACGCGCGGCGATCCCTGAGCCGGGTCCCCTTCGCACGCTGGCAAAGTCGACGCTCGCCAACACGATCGGCAGTGGCCTCTTCTTCACCATCGAAGTGATCTACTTCACCCGCTCGGTGGGACTGTCGGTCCACCTGGTCGCCGTGGGTCTCGGCATCGCGGCGGCGGCCGGACTTCTGGTGTCGGTTCCCGTCGGACACCTTGCGGACCGATGGGGACCGCGCGAGTTGAACGCGGCGACCTGCGTCGGCGAAGGACTCGCCATGGCCGCGTTCTCTCTCGTGCACTCCTTCGGGGGCTTCGTCCTCGTCTCCGTGGTGGGGGGCATGCTGTCCAACGCCACAGGGAGCGTACGCGGGGCAATGATGTCGCGATTCGGAGTGGGTGATGAGCGCGTGCGCGTTCGCGCGTTTCAGCGCGCGGTGGCCAACTTCGGGATCGCGATCGGCATGCTCTTCGCCGGCGTGGCGCTGGCGTACGACACGCGCGCCGGCTATCTCGCCATGATTCTGGGCAACGCACTCACCTTCTTTGTGGCCGCCTTCTTCATCATGCGACTGCCCGCGATGCCCCCTCTTCCCCTGATTGACGGCTCGTCGCGCGAGCCGATGACGGTCGTCTTGAAGGATCATCGCTACCTGCTCGCATCGGCCCTCAACGGACTGTTCTCGATTCACATCGCCGTCCAGAGCGTGGGCATACCCCTGTGGGTGATCGATCACACCCGCGCCCCGCGCTGGTGGGTGGCGGTGCTTCTCGTGGTGAACACGATGATGGTCGTCACCTTGCAGGTGCGATTCAGCCGTGGCTCGGGCGACGTCGCGCGAGCGGCTCGCGCCTTTCGCCGTTCGGGACTCTTGATCGGTCTGGGTTTTCTCTGCTACGCGGCGGCCGAGGGCGCGAACGCCGTCGTGGCGTGCGCGGTGCTGGTGCTGGGCATGATCTTTCACACCCTTGGCGAGCTCTACAGCTCGGGGGCGTCGTGGGGCATCGGCTTTGGCATGGCCCGCGAGGATCTCCAGGGCCAGTATCAGGGCGCGTACGCGCTGGGCCGCTCGATCTCGGGCATTCTCGCGCCACTGATCGTGATCTCGACCGCGGTCACCCTGGGGCGCCCGGGCTGGGTGATCCTCGCCGCGGGCCTCGTCCTCGTGGGGGCCGCCTTCTCACCCCTCGTGCGCAGTTACCTGCGCGCCACAGATCCCGCACCGGGCTGAAGTTCGCGGTGCCAACGCGTTGCGGTGGCTAGGCCACCCGGTTGCGACGAGTGGGCGCCGCGCACTCTCGACACAGCGTCACCGAGGTGGCTTCATTCTCGGGACTGTCGACGGCGCGCAGCACTCTCACCACGGCGCTGGCGCGACAGGCTCCCTGGTGCCAGCACGAGCGCCGTGCGCAGCGACAGGCGCCCGTCGCCGGCGTGCGCAGTGACGTCACGCTCGAGGTGGGGACAATCGGTTCCGGCACGATTTCCATAGTCGAAATCTACGTCGTAGGCGGTGTCGAACCTGGTATTTCGCGCCCCGCGAGGTTCTCTCGGCCGGCGAGGTCAGCGGTTCACTTTACCGGCAGGTTCCACAACGCCATCCAGCGCGACAGGTCCTTTTCCATGGGCAGGTCGCCCTCGAGGAAGGAGCGGACCCGCAGCTCGAGCTCGTTGTCGCGCTGGTTCGCACCGGTCGGGGCGAAGGGGTAGAAGGTGCCCTGCTTCAAGAGGTAGACGAGTCGCACCGCGCCCTCGCCCGGCTCGGTGGCCGGCACGAAGCCGAAGACCGCGCAAAGGAGGCGCGGGCCCAGGCCGTGCTCGACGAGGGTCGTGTTGGCGCCGTGGATGCGCGTCACCATGTTCTCGATGTCGCCGTCGTGGATGACGAGCCAGGTGAAGCCGAGGTCGTCGGTCGTTACCGACATCGCCACCTTGCCCTCGTCGAAGTTGAGCAGGGCCTCGATGTCGGCCTCGCTAGTGATGGAGGCTTCGCCGCTACCGGCCTTGAAGCACAGGCCAGCCTGGCCAGAGGTGACGAGGTCGAGCTCGCTCTGGAGCGTTAGGGCGGCCGTAGACAGCGCGAAGAGGTTGTCGAGCTTGGGCTGGACCTGAGGGGTGCGCCCGAAGAGGACGTCGCGCAGTCCCACTAGCCGTTGAGTTCGCGCTCGAGCTTGTTGAGCTGATCCAGGCGCTTTTCCAGCGACGGGTGTGTCGAGAAGAGCGACGCCGCCGTGCCGCCGGCGAGGGCCGGCGCGAAGAAGAAGGCGTTCATCCCCTCGGCCTGGCGCAGGTCGGTGCGCGGGATCTTGCCCATGTCGCCGGTCACGTGCACGAGAGCGCTGGCGAGGACACTGGGCTTGCCGATCAGGATCGCGCCGGAGCGGTCCGCCGAGAGCTCGCGGTAGCGAGAGAGCGACATCGTGAGCAGGTAGGCGATCACGTAGATGACGATCGACACCAGCCAGGTCACCATCTCGAGCAACACGATGTTCTCGCCGTCGCGGCTGCGTCCGCCGCCGGAGAACATGGCACCCCACATCGCGATGCGACTCACCAGGCCGGCCAGCATGCCCACGCCCGAGGCGATCGTCATGACGGCCACGTCGCGGTGGGCGACGTGGCTCAGCTCGTGGGCGAGCACGGCCTCGAGCTCCTCGTCGGGCAGGCGGTTCATCAGCCCGCGCGTGGCGCAGATCACGGCGTGGTTGGGGTTGCGACCCGTGGCGAACGCGTTGGGGATGTCCATTTCGGCGACCCCTACGCGCGGCTTGGGAACGTTACTCAGCGCGCAGAGCCGGTCGACGATCTGGTGCAGGCGCGGCTCCTGTTGGGGCGTGACCTCGCGCGCATGCATGGAGAACATGGCGATCTTGTCCGAGAAGTAGTACTGCGAGAAGAGCATCGCGGCCGCGATGATGATGACGATGCCCAAGGACAGGCCGATGCGGATCAGAAGCGTGACGATGATCGCGTAGAGCAGTACGAGCGCGAGGCCCGTGATGAACATCCGCAGGTTGAGACCCGGGTCGCTTTCGATCTTCGATTTGGCCACGGCTACTTCTCCTCTCCCGCGGCGAGTTCGCCGCCTTCGGCCATCTGGGACTTGAGTGCGGCTAGCTGGGCGTCGACGTTCGAGCTCGTGCCCGCCTTGTTGAGCTGGGCCTGGATGTCGTCGGTCGAGCTCGTGAGGTCGGTCAGGGCCCCCGAGGCGAGCAGTTCGTCCAGAGCGCCGCTACGCGCCTGCATCTCGGCGACCTTGTCCTGAGCGCGCTGCATGGCCGCGCCCGCGTCACCCATCGAGGTCGAGATCCCGCTCACCGCTTCTGAGACGTGCGCCGAGGCCTCTGCTGCCGTGTAGGAGGCCTTGATGGTCTCCTTCTTGGTGCGGAAGGCCTCCACCTCGCTCTGGAGTCGCTGGGCGGTTTCGGTGAGCTTCTCCTCCTGCTCGACAATGGTGGCGTGCTGGGTGTCGAGGTCCTGAAGCTGGGCCGCGATCGCCTCGCGCCTCGTCAGCGCCTCGCGCGCCAGCGGCTCGTTGTTCTGGGCCAGGGCCGCCTTGGCCTGGCCGGCGAGTTTGTCACCCTGGGCCTTGAGCTGCTCGGCCTGGATCTCAACGCGCTTGCGCGCCGTCGCCACGTCGGCGACGGCGCGCTTGACCTTGGTCAGATTCTCCAACTGCTGTTCGTAGGAGAGATCGAGCGTCTGGCGTGGGTCTTCCATCTTGTTCAGCGCGGCGTTGGACTTCGCCTGGAAGATCGTCTGAACACGCTTCATCAGTCCCATGAAGGACCTCCTTGTCACTCACCAGACTAGGGGGCGAGAAACCACGTTCGCGGTCGCTATTCGCGTGGCAGGGCCCGATCCTGGCGGGTCGCCTGCTCGATCAACTCCAGCCGGTAGGCCTCGAGAGACGCGGCCAGCGTCTCGTCGGCCAGGCCCAGCATCCGTACGGCCAGCAGGCCCGCGTTGGTAGCCCCGTTGACCGCCACCGTGGCCACCGGCACCCCGCGAGGCATCTGGACAATGGAGAGAAGGGAATCGAGCCCGTCGAGTCGCGACAGGGCGATTGGCACCCCGATCACCGGCAGGGTGGTGAGAGAGGCCAGCATCCCGGGCAGGTGGGCGGCCCCGCCAGCGCCGGCGATGATCACGCGCAGGCCCCGCCCACGCGCGCCGCGCCCGTAGTCGACCATGGCTTCGGGGGTGCGATGCGCCGAGACCACGTGGACCTCGTGGGGAATCGCGAAGTGGTCCAGCACGGTGATGGCGTCGGCCATCACCTCGTAGTCCGAGGAACTGCCCATCACCACGCCGATCTGTGGCTCCATCACGCCTCCCGCGTGCCGGTTCCGTAGGCCCGGGCACTCTCCCATGCTGTCACGTGGGCCGCGCCCGCGTCGGGTCCGACCACGGTCACGTGACCGAGCTTGCGCTTTGGGCGCCAGGACTTGCCGTAGTCGTGCACGTGGGCGCCAGCAACGGCGCTCGCCGCGGCGATCGAGCCCGGCTCGCTGGCGCCCACCACGTTGACCATGACCGCCGCGTCGGCCAGGGGGGCGGTCGAGCCCAGAGACTGGCCCGAGACGGCCCGCAGGTGGTTTGCGAACTGGCTGGTGGCCGCGCCCTCGATGGTCCAGTGTCCGGTGTTGTGTGGACGCAGGGCCACCTCGTTGACGAGCAGTCCCGCGTCGGTGACGAAGAGCTCGACGGCGAGGATTCCGACGACGCCGGAGAGCTCGGCGATGCGCATCGCGAGCGCCGCCGCGTCGTTCGCGTACTGCTCGGGCGCAGGGTAGACGGTCTCGACGCACATTCCCTCTCGCTGGAGGGTCGTCACCAGCGGGTAGAGGGCCACCTCGCCAGTGACGCTACGCACGAGCACCTGGGAGAGCTCACCGCGTAGGTCGAGGCGCTCCTCGAGGACCGCGGTGCCGGCGATCGCCTCGATCGCCTCTGTGGTCGAGGCGGCGTCGAAGGGAAAGACAACGCCGCGCCCGTCGTAGCCGCCGCGCGCGGCCTTCACGACGGGCGGGCCGTCCAGGCCGGCGAGGAAGGCCGCGATGGCTGCGTCGTCGTCGTCTCCGACGATCACGTAGCGCGGCACGGCGATGCCCGCCGCCTCGAGGTGGCGACGCTGGTGGGCCTTGTCGACGGCGAAGGCGAGGGCCGCGGCGCTCGGACGCACCGCGACGCGACGCTCGAGCTCGACGATCTGGGCGAGCTCAACCAGCTCGTGGTCGAAGGTGACGACGTCGACGGCGTCGGCGAGTCGCGCGAGTGCGGCGGCGTCGCGCGACTCGCCCACGACGAACGCGTCACAGGTCGCCACCGCGGCGTCCTCGGGCGAGGTAGCGAGCACCGTGAGGTGCACGCCGACGTCGTGGGCCACTTCGCCCATCATGCGCGCGAGCTGGCCGCCACCCACCACGCCCACGTGGGTGCGACGGCTAGGTTGGGGCTCGCTCGGCACGACGCAACGCTACCGGGCAGGGGGTCACGATGAGAATCGCGGTGGGA
Source organism: Actinomycetes bacterium (assembly GCA_021784205.1). The sequence goes on along the minus strand of JAJXTB010000008.1, from coordinate 7,039 downwards.
CTCGATGTGGATGGGTCAGTGGAGGACACGATCGAGCGCGCGCGCGGCCTCGTCGCCCACGGACTGACCTCGCTGTGGGCGTCGCAGATCTTCGGCCCCGACACGCTGACCGTCTTGGCGCTGATCGGACGCGAGCTGCCCGGCGTGGACCTTGGCACGGCCGTGGTGCCGATCCAGCCGCGCCACCCCACGATGCTCGCCGCCCAGGCCCGCACGGTTCAAGACGCCATCGGCGGGCACCTCTCGCTCGGCGTGGGCCTCTCGCACCAGGTGGTGGTCGAGAGCCTCTGGGGGCTGCCCTTTGACCGGCCGGCGAGCTACATGCGCGAGTACCTGGCGGCGCTCGCACCGCTGCTGCGCGGCGAGAAGATCTCGGTCGTAGGTGAGCGAGTCCGCGTGACGACGACCGGCCCGCTGGGGCCGGCCAGCGCAGCGGCGCCCAGCCTGCTGGTGGCCGCCCTCGGCGAGAAGATGCTCGACCTCGCCGGAACCGTCGCCGACGGGACGGTCCTGTGGATGACCGGTCCCAAGACCATCGCCGGACACATCGTGCCGCGCATCAGCGCCGCCGCGGCGGCGGCCGGGCGGCCCGCCCCGCGGGTCGTCTGCCAGGCGCCCATCACGGTGACCAACGATGCCGCGAGCGCGCGCGAGCGCATCAACAAGACCCTTGCGATCTACGGGACGCTGCCGAGCTACGCCGCGATGTTCGAGCGCGAAGGCGCGACCCAGCCCGCCGACATCAGCCTGATCGGCACCCGCGAGGAGGTGCTCGAGCACCTCGGCACTTACGCCGCGGCCGGGGTCACGGAGTTCTCCGGCGCCGTGATCGGCACCCGCGACGAACGCGAGGCGACCCTAGAGCTGCTCGCGGGCTACTCGGACGCCTGAACGGGCCCGCGGGGCCCGTTGGCTAGAGTGGGCGGGCGATTAAGGAGTCTCAATGGCGGCCGTGGCCAGCATCATCTCGATCATGTTGTTCTTGGTGTTCGTCTCTGGCGGCATCCAGAAGGTGACGTTCAATCCCTTGATGTCGGCGAGCGCGGCGCGCCTGGGTTTTTCCAAGTCGGCCTACCGACGCCTCGGCTTTCTCGAGATCCTCGGGGGGCTGGGTCTGCTCGTCGGCCTCTCGGCGACGGGCTCGTCGATCTGGGCGATTATCAACGAGGTGGCCGCGGGGGCTCTCACCATCATGATGATCCTGGCCGTGGGAACCCACCTGCGCCACGGCGAGAAGTGGCGCGCTTACGCGCCCGCCCTGATCCTGGCGGTCGCGGCTCTGGCAGAACTGGTGCTGCGCCTGTCGGCCTAACGCGGAACGCGGGTGTGCTTGAACTCGTTAAGTTCAGGCTCGTGCATCATCGCGATAAGGCGCGTGATCAGGTCCATGGAGTGGCCTGGGTCGCTCGGGGGCGTCATGTAGCGCACGAAGGTGGCGTCGCCGTCGACGACGAAGGTCGGCACCCCGAATGCCTCGTAGGCGGCGAACTCCTTGTGGGCCGCGCCGAGAACGCCGTGGGGACGGCGCGAGGCGACATCCTCAGCCAGCGTCGCCATGTCGACGCCGAGGGGCGCGAGCACGCTCTCGATCTCCTCCATCGTCGTCAGACGGACGCCGCGCTCGTGACGGGCGAGGAACAGGGCCTCGTGGGCGTCGAGGAAGCGCTCGCTCTGCTGGTCGCGCACCGAGATCGAGGCGACCAGGGCCAGGTTGTCGCCGTCGCGCGCGGGGTCGTCCCAGATGTCGGGCGCACCCGCCTCGCGGTGTCCCTGGTTGAGCGACCAGGGCACGAAGTTCACGTCGAAGTTCGCACCGGCGCGCAGCGCACTGACCACGTGGAGGTGAATGTTTTTTGCGAAGGGGCAGCGGTAGTCGTAGGAGAGGTCGAAGGAAGTCATCCTCCCAGCCTAGAGATCAGACCTCGGGAACGGGCACGCCCGACGCGCGACACGTCTCGGTGTAGGCGCAAAATCGGCACGTGTTGCGCGAGGGTCGGGCAGGGAAGGCGCCCTCGTCGTAGAAGAGCTTGATCCGCTCCCAGGCGCTCGCCGCGCTCGCGACCCGCGCCCGGGCGACGACCTCGGTGACCGGGCGCTCGATGGTCTCGCCCTTGGCCACGTACATCAGGCGGATGCGCCGGGGGCGCTCGCCGAGCTTGGCCTCGCACAGGGCTGCGTAGAGCTCGGTGTTGGCGAAGGTCTTCGCGTCGTAGTCGCGATTGGGCAGTCCGCCCGTCTTGTAGTCGACGATCACCAGATCGCCGGCCTCGTCGCGATCGAGCCGGTCCAGGATCCCAAAGAGCGGCGTTGACTCGATGGTGGCCGCGAGGCGCAGCTCGACCCCCTCGTGAACCACGTGGCTCGGGTCCTCCATCGTGAAGTACGTGTCGATGATGGCGGTCGCCTCGTCGATGAGGGCGGTCTCGGATGCCTCATCGAGGTTCAGGTCGCGGCGCACGCCCTCGTCGAGCACGTGGGTGACCGCGTCGGGCACCAGGGAGAGCGCCCGGTCCCTCGTGCGCTCGGCGGCGTCGGCGGCGAGCAGCTTCTCGAAGACGTGGTGGACGAATCGCCCCTTGGTCGCCGCGTAGCTCGCCGGCTGGGGCAGGCGCTCGACGGACGCGTACTGGTAGCGCCGTGGACAGGCCTGGAAGTCCTGCAACCGCGAGGGCGAGAGCGACTTGGGCAGGGCCTGGGAGAACGTCATGGGCCCACAGTAGGACGGGGCTGTCACGCGGGGCCGCGTAGGGCGGCTAAACCAGTGGCGTGACGACCGCGCCGAACCTCGTTCGTTCCACGCAGTGGGCGGGAACGCGCGCGGGCGATCCCGTGGTGGTCAACCTGCCGCGCGAACGGCGCCAGAGCTGGGTCTTCGTCGCCCACGTTGCCAACTCCGCCAACGGCGAGGAGTGGATCGAGGTGCGCGGGGGCCGCACCGGCGAGGCCAAGACCCGCTCGTTTCGCACGGATCTCATCTACGCGCGCGAGGCGATGAGAGTCTCACGCCTCGTCGGCCTGCCGCTCGTCGACGCCCCCCGGCTCGACCTCGTCTGAGCGGTTCGCGTCGATCGCGTTGGCTTTACGAGAGACGAGGATGAGCAGGCCCGGAATCGTCGCCACGAGCGAGAAGATGAGGAAGTACGCGCGTACACCGATCGACGAGGCGAGCGCGCCGGCGATCACCACACCGAGCGGCGCGACACCGAGCGAGACGAACCAGTCCACCGAGCTCACCCGACCGAGGAGTTCGGTGGGCACCTCCTTTTGCATCATGGTCTCCCAGATCACGTTGCCCATGATCATCATGGGAGTCATGATGAGAGCGACCACGAAGACTTCATAGACGTTTGTCGCGACCACGAGGATCAGAGCCGCCAGGGTTCCAACGCTCCAGTACGTCCACATCCGCCGGATCCGTCTGCGCGGCACCTTGAGATTCGAGGACACCAGTGCTCCGAGAGCTCCCGCCACTCCGGAAACGGCGAACGCGTAGCCTACGTAGACCCGCGACGTGTGCAGGTCGTGCAATAACAGATACGGAATCAGCACACTCATCGGCACGTAGACGAAGGCGTTGCCAATCGTGACCGCGCCAAGCGTGGTCCAGATCCAGGTGCGCGTTCGCACGAAGCGCAGACCCTCTCCGATGTCGCCAAGAATCGAATTATCGCCTGATCGCAAAGGACGCGGCGTGGGCTTCATCATGAAGAGCGCGGCGGCGCTCACCACGAACGTCGCGCAGTCAATGGTGATTGCCCATGTGATCGAATATCCCGCGATGATGCCGCCCACCGCCGGCCCCAACATGTTGCCCACCAGGTTGGTGGTGAGGGGCCGCAGCGAATTCATCGCCCCGAGTAGTCCTTCGGGAACGATCTCGGGGATCAGCGCTCCCATTGCCGGCGTGAAGAGAGAATCGAAGAGCCCAAAGAGGACCGCGAAGACAATTAGTTCCCAGTAGCGCAAGTAACCCGAAAGAATCAGTAGTGCGAGGACTCCGGTCAGAAGTGCGCGCCCGCTATCGGAGATCAGCATCAATATGCGTCGCGAGAAACGATCCACTATTGCACCGCCAACGAGGAGCATGCCGACGAAGGGGATCATCCTCGCCGCCACGAACCACGAGAGCATCAGAGCGCTGTGATGCGTGATCTGAAAGACCAGCAGCGTGAGGGCCACGAGCGCGACACCGTCGCCAAAGCCCGACACTGTTTGGCCCGTGACAAGTAACGTCGGCTCGCGATGGCGCAGCAGTTGTGCGAGGGCCAGTCTCTTTTCCACCCTTCGAACCTACGTGATGGCGGGCAGGTTCCTCCTGAAAACGGTCATCGTTAGATGAATGTTCACGATCCGACTCCGATGAAAGTCGTCCAAATTTGCGTCGCCGTAGAGTGGTAGGAAGCGTGCTTCAGAGAGGATCAGCGCAGGTGCTCGAGAAAGAACGAGTCGATGCGCTTCCACGCGTCGGCGGCTGACTCGGGTTCGGGTTTGACGCCGAGTACCCGCTGGAGCGGTTGGAGGACCCGCGGGCCGGCGTCGGCATCGTTGAGGAAGGAGTGTCCCGCCTTCGGATACTCCTTCACGTCGTGGACGACACCGGCTCGGCTCAACGCGCCGTCGAGCTTGGCGGCCGCCCCTCGCAGCGTCCAGTCATGCTTGCCGTAGGAGGCGACGATTGGACACGCCCCTTCGAAGACCGAATCGGCGTTCTTGGGCACCTGGCCGTAGTTGGCGGCCACCGCGTCGAAACCGGCTTTGGCACTCAGCAGTGCGAAGTTGCCGCCCATGCAAAATCCGAGAAGTCCGATCTTGCCCGTGCACTCACTCGAGGCCGAGAGCCAGGCTCGCCCCCGCTCGATGTCGAGAAAGGGCTTGCCCTCGCCCTTGAGAGAGGCGCGCATGATGGAAACGAGGCAGCACCGTGCGCCACCGTCGGAGTAGAGATCGAGGGCCAAGGTGAGAAAGCCAGCGTTCGCCAGTCGCTCGGCTTGGCGTCGCATGATGTCATCTAGCCCGTAGACCTCGTGGATCATCACGACGCCCGGCCACGGACCCTCTCCTGGCGGGCGCGCGAGGTATCCACGAAGCGGAGTCGCGTCATTGCCGCTGGACGAAAACTGCGTCAGATCGATGTCGGGCATGGGCCGAACCTAGCCGTGACGGACGGCTAATCGGTCCAACTCGTCAATGGCTAATGAGACGATTGGCGTGGCGACCGAGACCACATGGTGTGCGTCGATCCCGTCACCGTCATGTGGCGAACGGAAGTTGATGGATCAGCTCGGTTGAATATCCAGTTGGTCGCGTGACTGGCACCGGGTACCCAGCCGCTGACGGCTTCGGTGCCATTGTCCATCACGATGATGCCGAGGCTGATTCGGCCCTTGCTGTCAGTCGCCAGCACGGACCAGTGCTGTGTTACTCCGGGGCTTTGACCCGTCGTCTCCGCGGTCCACACTCCGCCCATCACGCTTCCGGCGTTTTGGTTCACGCTCAGCGGGCCGGCTTTGCGCGATGATTCGACGACGGATAGCGCCTCTTGAACGGAAGCGGGGATCGCCGTCAACGACGATCGTGGTGATGGTGTCGATGGCCCATTTCTCGCTGTGGCTTCGGTCGCTACGAGTGAAACGTTAACTATTGCGCCGATTGTCAGAACTCCAAAGAGTCGTTTCACACAAGGCCTCTGCTCGTGAGAGATGACGCAATTGCCGCGTCACTTGAAGGGTACGTCTCGTCGGCGCCTCGATCAAGTCCCCTCTTCTTCAGTCCCGTTTCCCTCGAGACTGGTCAGGCGATGCGCCGTCATGTCGAGTGTCGTTCAAGAATGGTAAAATTGACGGAACTCAGTGTCGTTCTACTTTCAGAGACTCGATTTCAATTTCCGATCAGTCCACTGGCACCCCTGTGCGAGTATTTGACGATGCCGCCCTCAACCGTGGAGTCGCCAGGTGGGAGCGATCCACTCGTTGAGTGGTTGCGTGAGCGCCTCCGTGCGCCGCAGGACAACGTGACGTCGTCGGTGATTCCCTCGGGATTCGAGGCGTACGTGCGGATCCTTCACCCCGTGCAAGAAGGACACGGCGAGCCGTTGGTTCGCTGGGCGGATGTTGCACGCTGGAGCGGCGTGGCGCTCGTGCCATCAATTCAGTGGTGGGAAGTGGCACTTCCTGAAGTCACGCCCGACGCGGCACCACCCTGGAGGAGTCAAGGTCCTCGCGAAGGTTCGCTGTCGCACGCGGACACGATCGAGATGGTGGACGTTCTCTCTCGGCGCTCATCCGAACTCTGCCTCTTTGGCGTCTGGGAGGGCTACGGGGGCGGCGTCGCGGTCGAGGGCCCTGACGCCCAACTTCTCCCGCATCGGGTCGAGGAGGCACTGACCTTCGAGCTGCCGTGGCGATCGTACGAACTATTCGAAGGTCCCGTTGAGGGCGCCATGTGCTTTCACACGTCGAGGCATCAGTCGCCGAATCTCTGGTGGCCGCAGGATCGGTCCTGGTGCGTCGCCAGCGAGATCGACCTGCCCTGGACCTACGTCGCGGGTTCGCGGGAGCTCGTCAGCGACGTCCTCGCAAGTACTCGCCTCGAGGCGCTGGAGGCCTCGCCCGACGATCCGATCGGTAGGGCGTTACCGTCGTGGCTAGAAGGCCGCATTGGTCAAGCTATCGACGAGGTCATCGATGCAGGATCGACGGTGGTGGACCTTGCCCCTGGCACCGTGACGGCAACGTTGGTGCGACTCAGTAGGAGAAAGTCCGTTCTCGAGACGCGCTCGGAGCGAGTGGGAGGTTGGGGAGCGGCGAACGTGCCGATTGATACTCGAGATTCTGGCGTCATGCGACGCGACTTGAAAAGTGCATTCGAACGGGCGATCTTCAATCTCGTGCGGGCCTGACGAGGCAGCCTCGCCGGTTCCGGAGCCACCACATTTTCGAAGGTGGCTCGTCAATTCGAGTTGACCTGGACTTGTTCGGGCCACGGATTCTGCGGAGAGCGGGTGACGGGAATCGAACCCGCATGGCCAGCTTGGAAGGCT
>JAJXTB010000082.1 GCA_021784205.1 Actinomycetes bacterium | reverse complement strand
CGCCGGTGACGCTGAGCTACTTCGCCGAACGGGCCGGCCTCGTCACGGGTGGCCTCGTCTGGCTGGTCGGCGCGAGCGGCCTGCTCGTTGGCGCCACGATGCCGATGCGGGCCGAGCGACTCACGCGATGGGTGGGATCGCTGACGATGCTGGGCGGTGCCGCGATCATCGCCGGCGAGTACCCGGATCGGGCCCCGGTCGCGGGACTGGTGACGGCCGTCGGACTGCTCGCGCTCGGTGCACGTCCGGGCGAACTCGGGGAGTCGGTGATCGGCGCCGTCGGACTGCTCGTGAACGTGCCGTGGCTCATCATCCGGCTCTTCCCGGGCCAGGTACGCGCACCGCTGGTGACGCTCATCACGGGTGTGCTCTTCGTCGCGTTGGCACTGGTGCTGGCGCGCGAGCACGCGCACGCGCCACACGGCCACGCACCGCGAAGGCGGTTGCGACACTGACGCGACCGCGTTTGCCGATCGCTGGTCGAGTTTCGATCGACGGGCTGTACGGCGTTCGCGGCAGTGACCGACGCGACGTGGCTGGAGCGTGAATGATGGGGGTGGACGGACCACAGGAGGTGCCGAGATGACCAAGCCGACCGTGGCGGGTCGCCGCGCAGCGACCGAGTCGGAGTGGACGCGCACGCGCAATCAGATCGCCCAGTCACTGCCGGCGCTCGAGCAGGGCTTCTTCGTCGTGCTCGAGACTCGCGACGACGATCCCTACTACGTCCGGGTCCTGTCCAAGGGCCCCGACGGCTACCGCGCTGAGGCGGTGGCGAGCCTCTTCCTCCCCGAGTGGAAGCAGCTCGGGGAGTGGGGCGACGAGCGCCTGACCACGCTGGGATGGAACCCACCGTCCGATCATCCTGAGACCAAGTCGGCCAACTGGTGGCGCGAGTTCAAGCCCGATGAGCCGCCCGAGATCGCGCGATTCGCGGTGGCCACGCTGCGAGAGACCTTCGGCGTCACTCATCCCCACTCGCTCGTCTACGTGGCCTCGAACAAGTCCGGCGACGTGATCCTGTTGCCGGGCCTCGGCATTCAGCACAAGCCCGCGCCGGCGCCGCTCGTCGATCGCGTCGGCAACGCCCTGCAGCGAATCTTCCAGGTCGAGACCGTCGAGCGCGACAGCGACGGCGACTGGCCGCTGCGGATCGGTGAGGGGGTGGTCTACGTTCGCGCGATGGAACGCGAAGGCGTGGTCTCGGTCTTCGGTCCGGCGCTGCTCGGGCTCACGGCGTCACCCCAGCTGCTTGAAGCGGTGAACAGCGTCAATTCGAAGATCCACGGTGCGCGCGCCTGGTTCGCCGGTGACGCCGTGGCAGTCGCCAGCGAGTTCGTCGACACCGCCGAGCTCGAAGGGCTCCGTCCCGCGATCGAGACCGTCGCCGCGCTCGTGCACGTCGTCGGCCAGGAGCTCGCGGCCACCTTCGGCGGCCACGTGGCCGGCCAGGCCGAGCCGCCGACACCACCGACACAGCCGGTGCCATCGGCTCCGACACACGACCCGGAACCGGGCTACCTCTAGGGGATACTTCGGCGCCCACCGGCCACCGCACGTTCGCCGCCACCGACAAGGTGGAGCCACGCCAGCCGGTCAACAGTCGCCGATGGATTCATCGTCGAGGTACACCGCCTCGCTTCGCCGCCTCGATGACGAACTTGGTCGCTGCGTCCACACCGTTGAGAAAGAGTTGGTCGTGCTGCTCCGTCGTAAGGTCGAAGTCCATCGCGCCCAGCCCGATGTTGTCGACGAAGATGGTTCGACCCACCGTTGAATGATGCGAGGCGATCGTCTCCCACTCGTTCATCATCGTCTTCAGGCATCGAACGGCCACTGCGATCGCCGACTCACGGAAGTTGGCGGTCGGGTAGTCGACGTTGAACTGCGAGAGCTTGACGCCGATCGTCGGCCACCGCGGCGCCTTGCCGTCGACGCGATCGAAGGTGTGGATCGGAAACTTCGCCAGTAGCGCGCCGTCGACCCACGTGTGCTCGCCGGCCGGGAACCGCACCATCGCGGAGGCGCCGCCTGGCGTCTCGACGGCCACGGTGGCTTCCTTGGCTTGAAAGTGGACGGGTTCGAAGTAGAACGGGACCGACATCGAAGCCCGCACCGCGCGAACCGGATCCTGTTCGTCGGGGTCCACGCCGTAGGTCGCGTAGTCGAAGGGCAGGCAGGCGAGCCTCGCGCGGGTGAGGTCAGAGGTGTAGACCACGAGTCGGTACTGGCGGTCCGAGACGCCTGCGAGCTCGGGGTCATCGTCCTCGGTGAGGGCGAGATCGCCGAAGGTCTTGATGCCCAACTGGCCGTGCAAGACCGGTCCGAGCCACTGGTCGAGGTAGTCGCCCGAGTAGAGCCCCTCACGCCGTGTCAGGAGGGCCGCGTCGGTGACGACCTTGGCGAAGCGGCCCGCTGAGTGGTCGACCATCTCGTGGAGCTTTCCCTCGGGCATGAACTGACGGAAGTCGAGCGACTGCAGCGTCGAACGAAGCGTCAGCATGTCGCCCCCCGACTGGACGATGCCGGCGACCACGCTCGCGGTGACTGCGCCGGCACTGGTCCCCGCGATTCGATGGAAGCGGTAGCCCGCCTCGTCGAGTGCGAGCACCGCCCCCACGAGTCCGATGCCCTTCACGCCGCCACCCTCGAGGGCGAGGTCGGCGCGCAGTTCGAGAGCACCACCGGTGTTCGGATTCGGCCAGCCGTCGAGTTGGCGCAGCTTGTCGGCGGCCGCGAGGAACTCCTCGTGCAGTTCGTCACTGCGCCGGTAGCCGAGCGGCGTGTCGGCGAGAGAGATTGACTCAGTCATCGCAACTCCTTGCAGGCGTCGAGTCGACGGCAGGGTGGTCGTGACGACGGGGTGGCCAGGCGATCCATTCTGTTCATGATGCAGCGTCGAGATGGTGGCGACAGTCCCCCCCGAAGACGACGCCGCCGTGGGGCCCCTCGTTCGCTTCCGATCTCATTGTTCAGAGGCGAATCTACGTACATCGCGGCGTGTTTTCTGAGAGCATTCTTGGTCTCGTCGATCGATGTCGAGGTAGTGCTCTCGCCGTCGGCAGCCGGCGACTCGCCGATCCGTGGTCGCCAAACCCGGTGTCCCGCTTGGTGATTAGTGGTGGTGCGCGACGCGCGAATTCGCGACGCGATGGGCGGCGTCTCGACGATTCGAATTCGATTCCTGTGAGGCGACACGAGAAACGCCCAACGCTGAGTATCCCCATAGTTTCACCGCTCTTGACAAGGGCCGATAAGCAGCAGCATCACTATCGTCCCATTCATTGTTGTCACTGCGTTGTGCCTACGTTGTGACACCACCATCGAGCGGGACTTGGTTGGGGTGAGTGGCATGGTCATTCGAAGTGGCATCCGAAGGACGCTGGCAGGACTTCGTCGCAGCGGTCTCGTCGCGCTGGTGGGTCTCGTGCCACTGGCCACGGTGCTCGCCGCCGCCGCACCCGCCTCGGCAACGACGAGCTCAGTGGCGTTCCAGGGCGCGACCGGCAGCAACGGGAGTTACGCGGCGTCAACCGTCTACAGCTCGTCGTCACCTACGTACCTCGTTACCGCCACCGACCCGAACGATTCCTCGGCGACATTCACCTACTCCGCCACCACCGGGTCAGCCGGCTGCACGCTGTCGTCGTCGAGCGCGGATGCACTCGTTACCTACGGCCAACCCGGCACGTGCGTCATCACCGCCACCACGACGAGCGTCGACAAGGACCAGGGCCAGGGTGGCGGCGACGGCAACGCCACGGGATCGACCGGCACCTTGACCCTGACGGTGCTGCCGATGTCCCAGTCGATCTCCTTCTCGAGCACGCCGCCGCCGTCGCCCCTCGTGGGTTCGACCTTCACGGCCAGCGCTCAAGCGACCTCGGGACTAACCGTCACGCTCTCGATCGATTCGGCCTCCACCTCGGGCTGCACGATTAGTGCCAACGGCACCGTGACCTTGACGGCGCCGGCCGGCACCTGTGTCATCGACGCGAACCAGTCCGGGGGCATCGATTACGCCCCCGCGCCCCAGGTCCAGGCGTCGGTCACCTCGGTGCTCGCGACCCAGACGATCTCCTTCTTGAGCACGCCGCCGCCGTCGCCCCTCGTGGGTTCGACCTTCACGCTCGGCGCCACTGCGACGTCGGGACTGCCCGTCAACCTGACAATCGACTCGGCCTCCACCTCGGGCTGCACGATTAGTGCCAACGGCACCGTGACCTTGACGGCGCCGGCCGGCACCTGTGTCATCGACGCGAACCAGTCCGGGGGCATCGATTACGCCCCCGCGCCCCAGGTCCAGGCGTCGGTCACCTCGGTGCTCGCGCCCCAGACAATCACGGTGTCGAACCCCAACCCAACGTACGTGCAGTACGGGTCGGCGTCGTCGTACCAAATTCACGCCACTGACTCGGGCGCCGGGACCATCGCCTACGCGACGTCGAGCTCGACGTGCGTGGTCGACGCTTCGGGGCTGATCAGCAACCTGGCCGAAGGCAGTTGCGTGATCACGATCAGTGCTCCCGCGACCCCGACCCTCGCCGCGGCGACGCCGGTCACCTTCACCCTCACCGTCCAAGCGCCGCCGCCACCACCACCGCCACCACCACCGCCACCACCACCACCGCCGCCGCCCGTGGTGACGCCACCGACGGTCACGCCGCCACCGCCGATCGTGATCAAGGTGTCGCCGACCAAGCCGACCAAGCCGACCAAGCCGGCCAAGCCGGCGCCGAAGTTGCCGCGGCCGCGGGACGTGGCCATCAAGCCCTTCGCCGAGGCGTCACACGCCCTGACCAAGCCCCTCATTGCCCAGATTTGGCGATTGGCCCTCTTCATCCGGCGCGTGCACTACACGGCGGTGACCCTGACCGGCTACACGGACAACGTCTTCACCCCCGCCATGGACTCGCTCATCATCCGAGAGCGCTCCCTCGCGGTCAGCCAGCGTTTGCAGTTCGACCTGGCTCGGCTGAAGGTGCGCGGCGTGACCGTCACGATCGCCCCGGGGGTCACCATCGAGCTGGTGACCTTGAACACCACCCCGTCGAGCCGCGCGCTCAACCGGCGCGTGGTGGCGACACTGACTGCGCAGTAGCCAACGATGACGCGGCCGGGTCTGCAAACATGGCGCCGGGGCACCGATCGGGGACGACGACGCAACCGGTGGCTCGCGATGCTCGTCGTCGCGCCACTGCTCGGGGTGGCGGTCGCGGCGGGGTCGGCGTCGGCGTCGACTGGCCCGCTGAACGCGGGGACGATCCTCGTCACGAACCTCAACGTCAACACGGTCAGCGCGATCAACGCCAAGACCCACGCGGTGACGGTGATCAAGAGCACCACGCACCCGTTCCAGGGTCCCCTCGGCATCGCGATCACCCCGAACGGGTCGTACGCCTACGTGACCAACTCGCTCAGTGACACCGTGAGCCCCATCGATCTCTCGACGTCCCCCGCGACCGTCGGCATTCCGATTCGCGTCGGCAGCGCCCCGGCCGCGATCGCCATCGCGCCCAACGGCGACGTCGCCTACGTCACCAACTTCAACTCGAACACCGTGACGCCCATCAACCTCACCACGAGGCCCGCCACCGCGGAGCGGCCGATTCCCGTCGGCGCCGGACCGTGGAGCATCGCCGTGAGCCCCGACGGCAACTACGTCTGCGTGTCGAACTCCGAGGCGAACTCCGTCAGTCTGATCGCGACCGCCACGCGCACCGTCTCGACCATCCAGGTTGGCGCCCGACCCGAGGCCATCGCGATCAGCCCTGACTCGCTCACCGCGTACGTCGCCAACGGCAACCAGGTGACCCCGATCGATCTGCAGGCCCGGCCCGCGGTCGCCGGGACGCCGATCGCGCTGGGAGCCTCGCCCCTCGGCATCGCGATCACCCCCGACGGCAAGACGGCCTACACCGCCAACGCCGACAACACGATCACGCCGATCGTGCTGCGCACCAGCCCGCCGACCGTCGGACGATCGATCACCACGGGTTCGCTCAGCCAGCCCGACGGCATCGCCATCAATACGCTCGGCACGACCGCCTACACCGCCGACGCGGGCACGACCGTCACGCCCGTCGACCTGACGACGTCCCCGATCCACGCCGAGCAGCCGATCGACGTCGGGGCGGCGTCTTACGGCATCGCGATCAAGTCCGACCAGGCGCCGACCGCCCGGCTGCAGATCACCCCGGCCGCGGCGGGCGCGAAGACGACCTTCAACGCGTCGGCCTCGACCTCGCCCGACGGCAAGATCAGCCGGTACTCCTGGAACTTCGGCGACGGCACGACGCTGGTCACCCGGACGCCGATCGTTAGGCACGTCTACCGGCACGCCGGCTCCTATCAGGCAACGGTGACGGTGACGAGCGCGGGCGGCACCTCGCTCGCGACGACCTACACGGGCCAGACCGTCAGCAACAACGGCAGCCAGCGGGCACGGGCCGTCAAGTCCTTCTACGTCGCCGCCGTCTTGCAGGCCAGCCCGTCGAGCGGCTCGCCCGGCGCGGCGATCGCGCTGCGCGACACGAACTTCCTCGGCACGTGTCGACCCGTGTACATCCGCTTCGGCAACAACCTCATCGCCCAGACCTCGCCGGTCGGCCAGCTGCTCGACGTGACGCACCTCGTGATCCCCGGCAACGCCACCGTCGGCGGCCACCAGATCTCGCTCGCGTGCACGCCGAGCGGGCCCGCGCTCGTGAGCGTGGGCCTCACCGTCGTCGCGACGAGGGACCACCTGTCCGAGTTCAGCGTGGCGATGCCCTCACTCGGTCAGATGGGTCGCAGCCTGCCTGGCGCGGGACTGCTCGGCATCGTGCTGGTGCTGGTGGGTCGTCTCCTCGGCGCGGGCTTCCCGAGCGAGTGGATCGACCGCACGTACGAGGAGAACCGCGAGCGCTTCAGTCGCCCGCTGCGGCGGCGCTTCCCCCGGCTCTTCCGCGACCGCACCGAGGCGGCGCCCAAGTCGACGGCGCGACGAGTCCTCGGGGGCACGGGGATCTTCCTCGCCTTCGCCGCCTTCGGCGGACTCGTCAACTCGATCATCGACCCGTCCTTCGGCTGGAATCGCACGACGCTATGGCTCTTCCTCGGCCAGTGCATCGGCATCGCCGTCATCTCGGTCACCGGCCAGATCCCCACCGTCATCTCCGGTCTTCGGCACGGCAAGCGGATCCGCCTGGAGATCCTGGCCGGCGGTCTCGCGATCGCCGTCGCGTGCGTCAGCGTGTCGCGCGCGATCGGCCTCTCGCCGGGCTACTGCTACGGCCTCATCGCCACGTTCCTCGTGATCCCCGAGCTCGAGGACAAGGACCGGGGCCGACTCCACGCGCTGGGCTCACTCTGCGTGCTCGTGGTGAGCTCGACGGCATTCCTGCTCACGACCGCCGTGTTCCACGCGGCCACCTCGGCCTCGCCCTCGCCGTGGCTGCTCATCGCGGTCCCCGCGCTCAACGTGACGTTCCTCGCGGGCTTCGCGAGCCTCGCCTTCGGCATGTTCCCGCTGCCGTTCCTGCCCGGTCGACACGTGGCGAAGTGGAACGAGACGATCTGGCTGATACTGAGCGGCCTCGGGCTCATCGGCTTCGTCGCCGTCCTGCTGACCCCGGGCAGCGGCAGCAGCGCCGAGCAGCACCACGTCGGGCTAGTGCCGATCCTCGTGGCCTTCGCCGTCTTCGCCGTGCTCTCATTCAGTGCGATCCTCTACTTCCACAAGCACCCGCTCGAGAAGGCCGAGGCCGAGGAAGAGCCCAGTGAGGGCCCGGTCGGGCTGCCAACGGCCGAGGCGTAGCCCAGTCCAGCCAGTTCGCGAATCGTCGCGACAGTGGCTCCGCGCGTCGGGTCTGCGCCAAATCACCGACCGTCACGTCACGCCCTAGGCACCATCACATCACGCCCTAGACGACGTGATGGCGCCGTGTTTTTCGCCTGCGGCGAGGGTTACACTCCCCAAGAGAGAGGAGTCCACTATGAAACGAGTCTTCACAAGTGTCATGGGTCTTGTCGTAGCCGCGGGGAGTCTGGGTCTGATGGGCGCGGTGGGCGCTAGCGCCGCCGCGACACCGACGATGACCGTCACCCCCAGCACCGGGCTGACGAACAACCAAGAGGTGGCGGTCACCGGATCGGGGTACACCCCGAACGCCACCTACGCCGCCGTCGAGTGCATCGGCACAGCCACGACGACCGCCGGGTGCAACACCAACGCCATCGCCCCGGTCACGGTGAGCGCCACGGGCACCATCTCGTTCAACTTCTACGTCCAGACCGGCCCGATCGGCAACGGAACCTGCGGCACGTCGGCCGCTGACTCGAACTGCCTGATCGCCATCGGGACCCTGACCGGCACCCAGATCGCCACGGCGCCGATCTCCTTCGCCGCTGCGGCGCCGGCCGGTCCGTCGGTCACGGTGACCCCGTCGACCGGCCTCGCCAATGGCGCGAAGGTCACCATCACGGGCTCGGGCTTCAAGGCCGGTGACTCGTTGTTCGCCGTGGAGTGCCTCGCGACCGCGACGACGTCCGCGGGCTGTGACACCGCGGGCGCGACGCCCATCACGGCCAACCCCGACGGCACCCTGCCGTCGACCACCTTCACCGTCGCGACGGGCACGATCGGCTCGGGCGCCTGTGGCACCACGGCGGCCAACGCGGCCGGCTGTGTGATCTCGGTGTCCACCGCGGCCGGTGGCGACGCGGGCTTCGCGCCGATCTCCTTCGCGGTTACGGCCCCGACCATCTCCGTCTCGCCGTCGACCGGCCTGAAGAACGGCACGACGGTCACGATCACCGGCTCGGGATTCGCGGCTGGTGACTCACTCTTTGCCGTGGAGTGCCTCGCGACCGCGACCTCGGCCACGGGCTGCAACGCGGCGGGCGCGACGCCCATCACGGCCAACGCCGATGGCACGTTGCCGTCGACCACCTTCACGGTCTCGACGGGCACCATCGGCTCGGGTGCCTGCGGCACCACGGCCGCCAACGCGAAGAGCTGTGTGATCACCGTCGCCACGATCAGCGGCACCGACGCTGGAGCGGCTCCGATCTCCTTCGCGGTCGCCACGGCCCGGCTCGTGCCCGTGCTCTACGTTCGTCCGTCGGCCAACCTGCACGATCACCAGGTGGTCACGGTCTTCGGCCACGGCTTCAAGCCACACGACCACGTCTACGTGGTCGAGTGCCTCGCCGGCGCCACGGGTGCCGCCGGCTGTGACCTGCGCACGCTGACCCCCGTCGTGATCCGGCCCAACGGTGTCCTGCCCGTGACGAAGTTCCACGTCGTCACCGGCAAAGTCGGCCGGGGTGCGTGCGGGACGACGCGCGCGAATCTGCGGTCCTGTGACATCAGCGTCGCGAACGCCGCCAGGGGCGATTCCAAGGTCGTGCGCATCGCCTTCCGTCTTCCCTAAGTCGGTGTGACCCGTCCGCGGCACGCCGCGGGCGGGTCACGCGGGTCGCGACACTCGCGCCGCCCGTGCCTCGAACGCTCGAGCGCCCGCGTGCTCGATCGCTGCTACCATCACCGACTCTTCGCGCGACTCGGTGACTACACTCGAGTCTCCACGAAATTCGAGCTGCCCGTAGAGATCGAAGGCTCCCCGACCAAGAGGAATCAGACATGGACCTGTTCGAAACGCTCGAATCCAACGTTCGCTACTACTGTCGCCGCTGGCCGGCGGTCTTTGCTAGCGCGCGCGGCGCCATCATCACCGCCGAGGACGGCACGCAGTACCTGGACTTCTTCGCCGGGGCGGGCGCCCTCTCCTACGGCCACAACAACCCGGCCCTCGTCGAGGTCGCCATCGAGCACCTGCGCGCCGGGCGCCTCACCCACAGCCTGGACACCTTCACGGTGGAGAAACGCCAGTTCCTCGAGGCGATGCAGCGCTACGTCCTCGCCCCGCGCCAGCTGGACATGGTCGTCCAGATGGTCGGCCCGACCGGGGCCACCGCGGTCGAGGCCGCGCTGCAGCTGGCCCAGAAGGTCTCGGGCCGGCGCGCCGTGCTCGGCTTCGAGGGCAGCTACCACGGCATGACCTACCGGGCGTCCTCGATCTCGGCGTCGATGGCGGGCCGGGCGGTGAGCGCCCATCTGGGGGACTTCGTGGCCCTGCCCTACGTCGAGCGCGCCACCGACGAGGACCTGGCGCTGCTCGAGCGCACCCTGCGCACACCCGTCGACGGTGAGGCGATCGGTGCCGTGATCATCGAGCCGACCCAGGGCGAGGGCGGCGCGCGGGCCTTTGACCCGCAGTACCTGCGCGCGATCCGAACGATCGCTGACGAGCTCGGCGTCGTCGTCATCGCCGACGAGGTCCAGGCCGGCGTCGGTCGCACCGGCCCCTTCTTCTCCTTCGAGGGCTCGGGACTCGACCCGGACATCGTGTGCGTCTCCAAGTCGATCAGCGGGCTCGGACTCCCGATGGCCCTCAACCTCATCCGTCGGGGCCTGGACTCGTGGGGAGCCGGCGAGTTCTCCGGCACCTTCCGCGGCAACAACCTAGCCTTCGCGACCTCGGCACGGATGCTCGAGACCTACTGGGCCGACTCGACGCTGGAGAAGCAGACCGAGCTGAACGGCAGGAGTGTGCGCAACGCGCTGGAGACGATGTCGGCCGCGGCCGGCGGCGACTTCGCCGTACGCGGCAACGGGCTGCTGTGCGGGCTCGACGTCGGCGACACCCGTCTCGCCGCCGACATCGCCAGCGCAGCCTTCGAGCGCCACCTCATCGTGGAGACCTGCGGCGCCGGGGACACGACCGTCAAGCTGCTGGTGCCGCTCACCATCGACGAGGATCAACTGCACGACGGTCTCACGCGTCTCGGTGACGCCGTCGCCTCGACGTGCGCGGATCGGTGAGCGAACCGGCGAACTGGCGAGACCTCGTCCTCGCGCTGGACGACCGGCGCCTCGACGCACTGGCGCGCGCGGCGGCCGCGACGGTCGAGGGCCTGCGCTGGCCCCACGACACCCCGCGCTCGGCGCTGTCGCCGGCGGCGCTGCGCGAGCTGGTCCGCGCCGACGCGGTGTGCCCCGAGGACGGCCGTGACCTCGACGAGGTCCTTCGTGACTTCGCCACGACCGTCTGGCATCACGGCGTCGTCGCGAGCGACGCCGCCTGCGTCGCGCACCTGCACCCGCCGACCCTCGTGCCAGCGGTCGCCACCGAGCTCGCGATCGCCGCGACCAACCAGTCGATGGACTCCTGGGACCAGGCGCCGGCCGCGACCGAGGTGGAGTTGCACCTCATGGGCTGGCTCGCCGGGCTGATCGGCTTCGGGCCGGCGGCCTCGGGCGTGATGACCTCGGGCGGCACCGCCTCGAACGTGCTCGGCGTCACGCTCGCTCGCTCGGCGGCCGCGGCCCAGTCGGGCGCGGACGTCTTGAAGGAGGGCCTGCCGAGTCACGCGACCGACTGGCGGATCCTCTGCTCGGACCAGGCGCACTTCTCGATCCAGCGCGCGGCCGCCCAGCTCGGCCTCGGCCGTGACGCCGTGGTCGGCGTCGCGACGAGCGCCGCGGGCTCGCTCGACCTCGGGGCCCTCGACGAGGCCATCGAGCGACTCGCGCGCGAGGGTCGCCGCGTCGTGCTCCTGGTCGCCACGGCCGGCACGACCGACCTCGGCGCCATCGACCCACTGGCGCAAGTCGCCGCTCGCGCACGACGCCTGGGGTGCTGGCTCCACGTCGACGCGGCCGTCGCGGGCGCCTTCCTCCTCGCGGACTCGCTGCGGGGACGGCTCGCGGGCATCGAGCTCGCGGACTCGGTGACCATCGACTTCCACAAGCTCTGGTGGCAGCCGTTCAACGCCAGCGCGCTCGTCGTTCGCGACGAGGCGACCTTCGACCTGCTGCGCGTGCGCTCGGACTACCTTGACCGCGGCGACGAGCTCGAGGGCATGGTGAACCTCGTCGGGCGGTCCCTGGACACCTCGCGACGCTTCGACGCCGCGAAGGTGGTGGTGAGCCTGCGCACGCTCGGCCGGCGTAACTTGGCTGAGATGATCGAGCACCTGGTAGCCCTCGCCGCCCACGCCGGCGAGGTGATCGACGCCGAGCAGTCCCTGTCGCTGCTCGCGCGCCCGACGGCCGTCACGTGCGTCTTTGACGCGCCCGGCGCGAGCGCGGATGACCTGCGCGAGGTCCAGCAACGACTCCTCGCGCGCGGCGAGCTGGTGCTCGGGCGAACCCAGATCAAGGGCCGCGCGGCCCTCAAGTTCACCTTCATGAACCCCCTCGCCACGACCGGCGACGTCGACGCCCTGGTGCGAGTGGTGCTCGACGAGCTCGCCGCGGTGCGAGCGTCGAACTAGTCGGCACGCGTCAGTCGCGTCCCGCCTCGCGCGGGCGGGCGGAAGGTGGCGAAGGGGTCAGTGACGCGCAGGCTGCGCTCGCCGAAGCGGTAGAGCGTGGCCGGCCGGCCGCCGGCCGACGACGGCGGCGCGACTAGTTCGGTCGGCTCGATGATCCGCCGGCGCAACAGGACCCGCTGGAGGTTCGTCGGGGTGACGACGTGGCCGAGGCACGCCTCGTAGACCACGCGCAGGTGCGCGATGGTGAAGTGATCGGGCACGAGCGCGAAGGCCAGGTTGGTGTAGGTGAGCTTGGCGCGAAGCCGGTCGAGCCCGGAGCGGATGATCGAGGCGTGGTCGAAGGCGGTCGGCGGCAAGTGGTCCACGGGGAACCAGCCGGTGTCCGC
>JAJXTB010000081.1 GCA_021784205.1 Actinomycetes bacterium | reverse complement strand
GATCCCGAGGCCCTCCTGGACCGCCGGCTCACTGAGCAGTGCCACAACGTCAAAGACCGTGGCGTGTGAGGCGACCGTCGCGAGCAGCGTCGCGAACCCGCGTAGGCGAGCGCTCGCGTGCGCGACGCAAGGGTCGGCGACCTCGAACTGGAGTGACGGCGCGCCCGGGTCGCCGTGGCGCGACCAGTACTCGCTCATGAGCGCCACGAACCGCTCGGCGTCGGTCGTCACGACGCGCACGTCGTGCGGCGCGGCACCGGTCTCGCGGATCGCGGCGAGGATCGCGTCGCGCGCGATCTCGACCTGCCGGGCGAAGCCCACCGCCCCGTGTACCTCGACCAAGTCGGTCGCTGTCGTCGCCGCCGATGGCGCCGGCGCCGCCGCCAGCCGGGTCACCACCTGTGCACGCATGGCCGCCGCGCGCGCGGCCGGTGCGAGCACCTGCCACGAGGCCGTCGGATTGCACGTCCGCCACCGCTCCAGGTGCGCGGCCGCCCCGGCCGACCACCGCGCGGCGAGTGACACGGCACCGTCGGGTGCCGCGGTGCCGGTGGGGTGGTAGGACGCCGGCGCGACGACGTACCCCTCGACTCGAATCCGCTCGGCCACCCGGGCAACCACGCGGGCCACCAGGTCGCCCGTGGTCAACTCGCCGCAGTCGAACAGGACCAGGCGCCCGCCAACGAGACCGTCGAGCCGCTCGGTCGCTAACTCGAGCGCCGCCCACGGCGAGAGGACACCGCGCTCGGACAGCGCCGCCACGACCGCGCGCTCGCGCTCGTTGCCGCGCGCCTCCAGGTAGTCGTCGAACTGCTCGGGACGCCAGTAGAGCACGTCGGCGAGACGCTGCGCCCGTCGCCAGGCCTCGGTGACGCTGAGCTCGCGCGCGTCGCGGCGGGCACTCAGCATCCCGAGCGCGAGCCCGTCGACGCCCCAGCGCTCGAAGTCGGCGGGGTCGTCGTAGAGGGTCCGGCTGATGAAGGTGGCGGGCAGGATCACGTCGAGGTTCGCCGCGACGCCGAATCGACCCGGCGACCGGGCGAGCGACTGCTCCAGCCACTGGCCGACGAGCGAGTTGGGCACGACCACCGTGAGCGGAGCCAGCGGGTCGGGCGGGCGGGCGTCGCCGCTGCCCAACGCGTCGGCGAGGACGCCGAGGTCCTCACCGATCCAGAAAGTGGCGTCGGGCACGGTTCCGAAGATAACCGCACCGTGCGACGCGCCCGGCGAGTCGCGCCACCGACGCTGCGATCGATGCCGGCGGTAACATCGAATTGGTTTCAGTTCGACTTCGGGGAGAAGGCTCGTGGCCCTGTCGCGGTCCCTATATCGGCTCTACGAGCGGCGTCTGGCAGCGAGCCTGCCGACGTCGTCGCTGCCTCGCCACATCGGCGTGATCATGGACGGCCACCGCCGCTTCGCACGGGAAGAGGGCGGCGAGTACCGCAAGAGTTACCAGGCGGGCATGTCCAAGTTCGAAGAGCTCCTCACATGGTGCGCGGACCTCGACATTCGCGCCGTGACGGTGTGGGTGCTCTCGACCGAGAACCTGCAGCGGCCCGCCGAGGAGCTCGAGCCGTACTTCGACGTGCTGAACGGCCTCTTCCAGCGGCTCCCCGCCGAGGCGCAGCGCCTCGGCTTCTCCCTCGCGGTGAGCGGCAGCCTCGACCTGCTGCCGCCGTCGCTCGCCCAGGCCGCCAAGCACGCCGTCGACGAGGTGGCCCTGGTCGCCGAGCCGACGATGGCGGTCAACATCGCGCTCTGCTACGGGGGTCGCCAGGAGATCGTCGACGCGTGCCGCTCGCTCGTCACCGACCTCGCCGACCAGGGCGTCCCGGCTGACGAGATCGCCGAGCGGATCGACGCCGACGGCATCGCCCAGAACCTCTACGCCGCCGATCTGCCCGACATCGACCTCGTGATCCGCACGAGCGGCGAGTCGCGGCTCTCGGGCTTCCTGCTCTGGCAGTCGGCCTTCGCCGAGTTCGCCTTCGTCGACCCCTACTGGCCGGCCTTTCGCCGGATCGACCTGCTGCGCGCGTTGCGCGACTTCACCCGCCGCGAGCGGCGCTTCGGCAAGTAGCGACGAGACCCGTCGGCGCCAGCGCGCGGCGCACCGCGCCCGCCAAGACAATCTGTCCCGCCGCGGTGGGGTGGAATGCGCCGCCGCTCGCGATCGAGGCGACCGACTCCCCGTTACGGTCCGGCGCGGTCCCCGTCGAGTAGTCAATCGGCACGAGCGCGAGCACCGACTGGCTCGCGTGCCGGCGCAGCCGGCCGACCACGCTCTCGACCTCGCGGCTCAGTGCGCCGCCCCGTCGCCCTTCGGTCCGATCACGGTCCACATCAGCTGGTGCACCGCTTCGGGCGCGATCGCGAAGTGCTCGGATCCCTCGAGCAGGATCCGCCCCAGGATGGCGGTGCCCGAGTGCGCGACGAAGGCGCGGGCGTCGAGCTCGGGGTCCAGCCACCCGAGTCGCTGCGCGTCGACCATGATCGCGAGACGCTCCTCGAGCGCGGCGTCGTGGATCTCGACGAATCGGCGTCGTGCGTCGCGGTCGGTTCGGATGTCGGCGAGGACCCGCACCATCTCCCACATCGGCTCGATCAGGTCGTCCGACGCGATCGAGAGGTGATAGGCGTGGAAGGACTCGACGAAGCGTTCGTGATCGCCGCTGTCGAGCGCCTCGCGCCACACCTCGAGGAAGGGATTGCGGTTGGCCATCAGCCGCCGGAAGTTCTCGACCTGGGCCTCGGAGATGAGCACCTCGCGCGAGGAGTAGTGGTAGTAGATCGTCGGGATGCCGACGTTGGCGTGCTTGGCGATGTCGACGATTCGTATCTCGGCACTCGAGCGCGAGACGAGTAGTTCGATCGTTGAATTCAGGATGTGTGTCTTCGTCGCTGAATTATTTCGTTCAACTCTGGCCATCGTGCCCCTTCGACTGCGCTTCCAGCCTACGACAGCATTTGGTGATTTGTTTTCAAACTCGCCGCGGGCACGCTCGTGTCGCACCGTAGGGCAACGGTGTCACGTCGATCACGGCGAACGCACAACACCAGCCACCGTGTTCGACGCTTCTAGCAGCCGCCGCCCGCGCGCAACCGCAGCGCGGCCTTGTTCACTTTGCCGATGTGCGTCTGGGGCAGTTGGTCGACGACTTCGATGGTCCGGGGAATCTTGAAGGCGGCCAAGTAGGTTCGACAGTGCGCGACCAGTTCGTCGACGTCGACGCTAGTACCGCGCCGGGCCACGACGAAGGCCGCGCCCGTTTCGCCCCACGTCGGGTCGCTCACGCCCACGACCGCGGCCTCGGCCACGTCGGGGAACGCCGTGAGGACACGCTCCACCTCGACGGGAAAGACGTTCTCGCCGCCCGAGACGAACATCTCCTTCGTGCGCCCGACGATGCGGTAGTAGCCGTCGCAGTCGCGCTCGGCGACGTCGCCGGTGTCGAGCCAGCCGTCGACCTTCACCGCGGCCGTCGCCGCCTCGTTGCGCCAGTAGCCGGCAAAGACGTTCGGGCCGCGCACCCACAACTCACCGCGCCCGGCGCCCTCGATCACGCGGTCGTGGACGTCGCGGATGGCGGCCTCGACGTAGCGGTAGGGCTGGCCGACCGAGCCGGGCCGGCACGTGGCCTCGTCGTCGGCGAGACAGCACACGTTGGGCGCCGCCTCGGTGAGGCCGTACCCCTGGACGACGGCCACGCCCTTGGCCCGCCACCGCTCGACCAGCGTGTAGGCCATCGCGGCGCCGCCGACGATGATCGTGCGCAGGCTCGTCAGATCGGCGTCGTCGAAGTCAGGGTGTTGGGCGAGCATGAGATACGTGGTCGGCACGCCCATCATCGTCGTCACCCGCTGGTCCTCGATGGCGTGCAGGATGCGCCGCTCGTCAAAGGCGGACTCGAGCACGACGGTCGCGCCGCGCCACCACCCGAGCAGAGGCTGCACGTTCCACCCGCCGACGTGGTACTGCGGGAGCACCTGCAAGACGACGTCGGCGGCGCTCATCGGTACCGCCGCCTCGAGCGACCGATTCGTCCAGTAGCAGTTCGCGTGGGTGAGCAGTGCGCCCTTGGGCGTGCCCGTCGTGCCCGACGTCGCGATCAGCAACAGGGGGTCGTCCTCGTGCACGGGCGCGAGCTCGCTCGAGTCGTTCGTCGCCTCGAGCTCGCCGAGCGACTCGAGGTGCAGCATCGGCGTCGCGGTTATCGACGGGTCGCGCGCCACGCGCGACCACTGCGTCGCCGACACGACGAGCAGGGCGGGGTCGAAGAGCTCGACCTGGTGGCGCAGCTCCTCGGGCGCGAGACGCCAGTTGAGCGGCGCGAGGATCAGGCCGGCCTTCGCGCAGGCGAACAGCAGCACCACGTGCTCGGGGTGGTTCTCGGTGACCGTCGCCACGCGCGCGCCCGGCGCGAGACCGCGCGCGCGCAGCGCGAGGGCGAGGCGCGTCGATCGGTCCTCGAGCTCGCGGTAGGTGATCGCGCGCCCATCGAACACGATGGCGACGCGCTCGGGGTCGCGTGCGCCGCCCGCGGCGGGCCACTGGCCGACGAGCCGGGCGTCGTCGAGGTTCGTCGTCATCGCGTCAGCCCGTGGGCGAGGCGCCCGCGCCGGGCCGCGCCGGGCCCGCGTACCGTCTCGGGCTCAGTCGCCACGCTCGGCACCGACCTGTTCGGCCTCGCTCTCGACGGCGTCGATCGCGTGGCCGCCCAGCATGCGCGCGATGATGGTGACCATCTCGTGGAAGACCTCGGGCGGGACCTCGTGCGCCTCGTTCCAGAGGATCCAGCGCATGCCGATCGCCTCGCCGACGGCGATCAGCGACCACGCCAGCACCATCGGGTCCCCCGCCGCGATCTCGCCGCTGTCCATGGCGTCGCTGAGGAACGGGATGTAGTTCTCGATGATGGTCTCGTAGTGGTTGCGCAGCGCCTGGGGCGAGACGAACTCCGCCTGGCGGATCACCCGGTAGAGCGCGGGGTGTTCGGCCGTGAACCGGAAGAACCCCGCGAAGCCCAGCCGCTCGGCCTCGAGGCGGGTCGTCGCGCCGCGGGCCGCCTCGGACATCGCGTGGCGCACCCGCTGGTTCAGGTCGGCGACGACCTCGTCGAAGATCTCCTGCTTGCCCGAGAAGTACAGGTAGAAGGTGCCCTGGGCGACCCCGGCGAGCTCGGTGATCTTCACGATCGACGCGTCGTGGTACCCGACGGCCCCGAAGACCTCCTCGGCCGCCTCGAGCAGCGACTGGCGGGTGCGCTGGCCCTTCCGCTTGGGCGTGCCACGGACCGGCCGCGCGTCGGCCTTGACCGGACCGTCCGGCGGGCCGAGGGCCCCGGCGGGCGCGCGGCGCCGCTCAGCCACGGCTGGCCCTGCGCGTCGCTGGCGAGTCGCCCGGGATGGTCACGAGCAGAACACTACTGAACGTTCCTCGTGCGGGGCCGAGCCTCAGTCGAGGGCGACGCGCAGCTCGGGCTCGGTCGCGGCGCGCACCTCGTCCACGGTGACCCCGGGGGCGAGCTCGCGCAGCACCAGGCCGTCGGGCTCGACGTCGATCACGCAGAGATCGGTGATGATCCGCTGGACGCACGTGCGACCGGTGAGCGGCAACGTGCACTCGTTGACGATCTTGAAGGCGCCGTCCTTGGCCGCGTGCTCCATCATCACGATGACGCGCTTGGCCCCGTGTACGAGGTCCATCGCCCCGCCCATGCCCTTGACCATCTTGCCGGGGATCATCCAGTTGGCGAGGTCGCCGCGCGCCGATACCTGCATGGCGCCGAGCACCGCGACGTCGACGTGCCCGCCGCGGATCATCGCGAAGGACGCCGCCGAGTCGAAGAACGACGCGCCGGGCAGCACGGTGACGGTCTCTTTGCCGGCGTTGATGAGGTCCGCGTCGACCGCGTCCTCGCTCGGGTACGGGCCGACCCCGAGGATGCCGTTCTCGGCGTGCAGCACGACGTGCACGCCCGCCTCGACGTAGTTGGGCACGAGGGTCGGCAGTCCGATCCCCAGGTTGACGTACTGGCCGTCGACCAGCTCCTTGGCCACGCGCGCGGCCAACTCCTCGCGGGTCCTCATGATCGCACCGTCCTCTTCTCGATGAGCTTCTCGACGCCGGGCGCGTGCACGACGCGCTGGACGAAGATCCCCGGGGTGTGCACGCGGGCGGGGTCGAGTTCGCCCGGGTCCACCACCTCCTCGACTTCGGCGATGGTGATGCGCCCCGCCGCCGCGCAGAGCGGGTTGAAGTTCGCCGCGCTCTCGTGGTACACGAGGTTGCCGTGCACGTCGCCGTAGCGCGCGTGCACCAGCGCGAAGTCGGTCGTGATCGCGTGCTCGAGCACGTAGGCCGTGCCGGCGAACTCGCGGACCTCCTTCGCGGGCGAGCCGATCGCGATGCCGCCCGCGCCGTCGTAGCGCCACGGCAGGCCGCCCTCGGCGACCTGGGTGCCGACGCCGGCCGGGGTGTAGAAGGCGGGGATGCCAGCGCCGCCCGCGCGCAGTCGCTCGGCGAGGGTGCCCTGGGGCACGAGCTCGACTTCGAGCTCGCCGCTGAGGAACTGGCGCTCGAACTCCTTGTTCTCGCCGACGTACGAGCCGGTCGTGCGCGCGATGCGCTTGGCCCCGAGCAGCACGCCCAGTCCCGCGGCGTCGACGCCGCAGTTGTTCGAGACCGTCACCAGGTCGGTGCTGCCGAGCTCGAAGAGCGCGTTGATCAGCGTGGTCGGGATCCCGCACAGGCCGAAGCCGCCGACCGCGATCGAGGCCCCGTCGGGAATGTCGGCCACCGCGAGCGCGGCCGACCTGACGAGCTTGTCCATCATCTCCTCCTTTGACACCATCAACAACGGAAGATCCGCCTCAGTCCACCAGCGATGCGTAGACCAGCTGCTGGATCTCGCGGCGAACCGGGTAGATCCAACTCGGCAGAAGTTGAGTGTAGAACCCGACGGTGAGCTCCTCGGACGGGTCCACCCAGAAGTAGGTCGACGCGGCCCCGCCCCAGGCGACCGCGCCCGGTGAGGTCAGGCTCTTGTTGCGCGCCTGGTCGACGACGACCGACAGGCCGAGCCCGAAGCCAACCCCGGTCTGGCCGACCTCGCTGAAGGAGTCGCGCGCGAAGCTGAACAGGTCGCGCCCGTCGGGCAAGTGGTTCTGGGTCATGAGCTCGATGGTCCGGCTCGACAGCAGTCGCACCCCGTCGAGCTCGCCCGCGCCGAGCAGCATCGACATGAAGCGCTGGTAGTCGTGCGCCGTCGAGAGCAGCCCGCCGCCGCCCGCGAGCAGCCGGGGCTTTCGCGTGGCCGCGTCGGCGAGTTCGGGCACGGTCACGGCCGCGCCGTCGGCGTAGGCGTAGAGCTGGGCGAGCCGGTCGAGCTTCTCCTCGGGGCAGTACCAGTCGGTGTCGTGCATCCCGAGCGGCCCGAGGATCCGTCGCGCCACGAACTCGTCGAGGGACTCGCCACTCCAGATCTCGACGAGGCGGCCGAGGACGTCGGTGGCGACCGAGTAGTTCCACGCGCTGCCGGGCTGAAAGAGCAGCGGCGCCGAGCACCAGTCGTGCACCGCGTCAGCCAGCGCGACGTCCTCGGGGTAGGCGAGGTCGTAGCCCATCGACCGGTAGAGCTCGTCCACCGGCGTCAGACGCTGGAAGCCGTAGGTGAGACCGCTCGTGTGGGTGAAGAGGTGGTGGACCCGCACCGGCTCGATCGCCGCGACGGTCGCGGGCGCACTCGCCGGACCGCTCACGTAGACCCGCGGCGCGCGCAGCTCGTCGATCCACCGCCCGACGGGGTCGTTCAGATCGAAGTGGCCCTCTTCGTAGAGCATCATCGCCGCGACCGCCGTGATCGGCTTGGTCATCGAGTAGAGCCGCCAGATGGTGTCGTCGGTCACCGCGAGCGAGCGCTCGCGATCGCGGTACCCGCCGCGCCCGACCCAGGTCAGCGAGCCTCCGCGCGCCACGGTCATCAGCCAGCCGGTGAAGTGCCCTTGGTCGACGTAGCGACCGAGGTGGGCATTGATCCGGTCCAGGTGGGTGGCATCGAGTCCGACCTCGTGGGGTTCTCGTTGAATCTCGAGTTCCTTCATCACCACCCCTCCCGACGAACCGACTGCGCGCCGGCCCTGGCACAACATACCTCATTTTATGAGACATGATTCACTTGACATTTATGACGCGCTCTGCTTAACTCAGGTTCACGCGCGTCGTGGGGAGGCGTGATGTCTGGGAGGGATTCATGAGAAGGAACGTACGGATGACCGCGGTGCCGCTCGCGGTGGCCACCATGGCCCTGAGCGTGTCACTGGGTGCGGTCCAATCGTCGGCGGCGACGAAGAACGCCGCGCCGGTCAAGGTGGGCATCGTGACCGAGGAGACAGGGATCTTCTCGGCCTACGCGACCGAGTGGCTGCAGGGCGTCAAGCTCGGCTTCCAATACGCGACCAAGGGCACCAACAAGGTCGACGGCCACCGGATCCAGTTGACGACCGAGGACTCGGCCGACAACCCGACCACCGCGGCCGCCGACTTCAAGAGCTACGTCGGCGCCGGCTACAAGATCATCGGCGGCACCGTCGACTCGAGCATCGCCACCGAGTTGGCCCCGCTCGCCCAGCAGAACAAGGTGCTCTACATCTCCGGCGCGGCCGCGGCCGACCAGATCACCGGCGCCAACCGCTACACGTTCCGCTCGGGTCGCCAGACCTACCAGGACGTCCAGACGGCCAAGTCCTACATCAAGGCCCTCGGCACGGGCAAGACCGTGCTCGTGCTCGGTCAGGACTTCGCCTTCGGCCAGTCCTACGTGACTGACGCGACCCAGGCCTTCGGCTCGCTCGGGGACACCGTCAAGAGTCTGCTGGTGCCGCTGACGACGACGGACTTCACGCCGACGGCGCTGCAGGTCCAGGCCGACCACCCCGACATCGTCTTTTTGGCGTGGGCCGGGGCGACCGGGGCTCCGTTGGCCCAGGCCCTCGACCAGCAGGGCATCTTCGCCAGCTCCAAGGTGGTCACGGGACTCGCCAACATCGGCACCTACCAGTTCTACGGTACGGCCGGGCTGAAGTTCTACTACCTCTCGCTCTACAACTGGGAGTCGCCGCACAACGCGGTCAACACCTTCTTGATCAAGGGGATGCTGCGCCAGTACAAGCAGTACCCGGACCTCTTCAGCGCCGACGGCTTCGTCTGGGCCCAGATGGTCGTTCGCGCGATCCAGACCGGCCAGGGCACCAACGTGATGAAGATGATCAAGGGCCTCGAGGGCTGGAAGTTCCAGGCGCCCAAGGGGATGCAGCAGATCCGCGCGGCCGACCACGCGATGCTCCAGCCGATGTTCCAGGTCCAGCTGGTCTCGTCGGTCACCGGCGTCTACCAGCCCGTGACGCTCGCGACGCTGAGCGCCGCACAGACCGCCCCGCCCGTCTCGGCGCACTTTGGCCGCTAAGTAGTACACCAATTCCATGAGCTCCGTCGTCGAACCCCAGCCCCACGCCCTTCGGGCGTCGGGGCTGGGGTTCTTCGTCGGCGGGGCCACCATCCTCAGTGACATCGACCTCGACGTCCCGGCCGGGGGCTTCCTCGGGATCATCGGCCCCAACGGCGCCGGCAAGACGACGCTGCTGAACCTCTTGAGCGGACTGCTCACACCGAGTACCGGAACGATCACCCTCGAGGGCCGCGACGTGGCGGGCGTGGCGCCGTCGGACCGCGCGGCCCTGGGCCTCGGTCGCACCTTTCAGACCTCGAGCCTCTTTGATGCGCTGAGCGTCTTTGAGAACGCGAGGCTCTCGGCCCAGGCGCGACTCGGGGGCAGCGCCCGCTTCTGGCGACGCCCACGGCCGTCTGACGAGGCGAGCCAGGTCGCCCTCGAGGCCCTCCACGACGTCGGGCTGTCGTCGGTCGCGGCGCGGCCGACCGGCTCGCTCTCGCACGGTGACAAGCGCAAGCTCGAGCTCGCCATCCTGCTCGCCGCGCGGGCGCGTGTCCTGCTGCTCGACGAGCCCATGGCGGGGGTCAACACCGAGGACGTGCCGCTACTCATGGAGCTCATCGGTCGGCTCCACGGCGAGGGGCGGACCGTCTTAATGGTCGAGCACCACATGGCCGTGGTCGTCGGGCTCGCCGACACGATCACCGTGCTCGACTCGGGCCGGGTCCTCGCGACCGGCGACCCGCAGAGCGTGGTCGCCAACGACGACGTCCAGCGCGCCTACCTGGGACAGCCCCTATGACGAGCGCCGTCTCGATAACGGACCTGCACGTCACCATCGCGGGCTCGCACGTCCTGCAGGGTGTCTCCATCGAGGTGCCCGTCGGCGGCGTGACCGCGCTGCTCGGGCGAAACGGCGTCGGCAAGACGACGACGCTGCGCGCGCTGCTCGGCCTCGTGCCGAGCACGGGCGCGATCTCGGTGCTCGGCACCGACGTGCGCGGCTGGCCGACGCACCGCATCGTGCGACTCGGCGTGGGCTACGTGCCCGAGGACCGCGACGTCTTCGCCGGGCTCACCGTGGCCGAGAACCTGCGCCTCGCCGAGCGGATCGACGAGCCGCGCTACGACGACGTCTACGCGATCTTCCCCGAGCTGCGCGAGCGCACCCGCCAGCGTGCCGGCACGCTCTCGGGCGGCCAGCAGCAGATGGTCTCGATCGCGCGGGCCCTGCTCAACGGGTGGCCCCTGCTGCTCGTCGACGAGCCCTCCAAGGGGCTCGCGCCGCGACTCGTGAGCGAGCTCGCCGACACCCTCGAACGCGTGGCGACCCTCGCCACCGTGCTGCTCGTCGAGCAGAACCTCGCGGTCGTGCGGCGCCTCGCTCAGCGCATCGTCGTGCTCGACCACGGCGAGGTCGTGCACGCGGGCGACGCCGTCGAGCTCGAGGACCCCGAGCTCGCCCGGCGCTTCCTCGGGGTGACGGGGGTCCGATGAACGTCTTTCTCGCGCTCACCTTTAGCGGGGTCGCCCTCGGCGCCATCTACTTCCTCGCCGCCTCGGGCCTCTCGCTCATCTACGGGCTGATGGACATCTTGAACTTCGCCCACGGGCTCTTCATGACGCTCGGCGCCTACGTCGCCTGGGACGTGGCCACGCACCTGCCGGCCTCGTGGGGTGCGCCGCTGCTCTTCGTGATCGCGCTCGTCGCGTCGGTCCTCGGCGGCGCGCTCGCCGCCGGGCTGACCGAGGTCGTCATCATCCGCCCGCTCTACGGCCGGCCCATCGGCCAGATCCTCGTGACCATCGGACTCGACCTCGCGGTCGTGGGTCTGCTGCTCGGCGGGTTCGGCAGCAACTCGCTGTCGGTCCCGGTGCCGCTCTGGCTGATCGAGGCCAGCCACGTGGGCGGGCTCAGCCTGCCCAACAGCGACTTCGTGGCCCTCATCGCGGGCGTGGTCGTCCTGGTCTCGCTCGAGCTCTTCCTGCGCAGGACCCGCTACGGCATCACCATCCGCGCCGGGGTCGAGAACCGCGACATGGTGAGCGCCCTGGGCATCAACGTCGGGCGCGCCTTCACCCTCGTCTTCGTGATCGGCGGGGCGATGGCGGGCCTCGCCGGCCTGCTCTACGCCGTCGTCTTCAGCGGCGACCTCATCTCGCCCACCCAGGGCGACAGCCTGCTCATCTTCGCCTTCATCGTGGTCGTCATCGGAGGCCTCGGCTCGATCCGCGGCTCGGCCGTGGCGGCGCTCGTCGTCGGGCTCGTCCAGGACTACGCCAACTTCTATCTCGGCAGCCACCCCGGGATGGCCGAGATCGGCAACCTGTCAGTCGTGCTGCTGCTCGCCCTCGTGCTCGAGTGGCGCCCGCGCGGACTCTTCGGGAGCACGCTGTGAACGGCCCCGTGCGCCGCGGCGCGATCGCCCTGGGACTCGTGGTGCTCGCCGCCCTGATCCCCTACATCGGCCTGCACCTGCCCTGGGTCCTGCCGAGCACGGTCAACGTCGTCAACTCGACGGGCACCCTCACGGTCCTCGCGCTCTGCTTCATCTTCGCGGGCGTGGCGCTCGGCTACGACGTCATCTTCGGCTACACCGGGCTGCTCTCGCTCGGGCCGGTGATGTACTTCGCGACGGGCGTGTACGTCTTTGACATCACGCTCACCCACTGGAACTGGCCCCTCGTGCCCGCGCTGCTCGCGACCTTCGCGACGTCACTCGTGCTCGCCGTCGTGCTCGGGGCCATCGCGCTTCGCGTGAGCGGCATCGCCTTCACGATGGTCACCCTCGCCTTCGCCCAGGCCTTCTACTACTTGATCGAAGACAACCCGCACGGCCTGACCGGCGGGGACACCGGGCTCGCCCTCTACTCGGCGAGGCTGCCCGCCTTCATGTCCGGGGCGGTCTCGAACACCCGCAACCTCTACTGGATCGCGCTCGGCTTCCTCGTCGTCGCCTACGCCGTGGTGTGGCTCGTCACCGAGTCGGCCACGGGCCACGTCTTTGTCGCCATCCGCGAGAACGAACGGCGCCTCGAGGTGCTCGGCGTGCACCCGTTCCGCTACAAGCTCGCGGCCTACACCCTCTCGTCGCTGGTGGCGACGGGCGGCGGCGTCGCCTACATCCTGCTCATCGGCACGGCCGTGCCGAGCGCCGTGGCCTCGGTCACCGTCACCCTCTCGATCCTGATCATGGTGGTGCTCGGCGGGGCCGGGACCCGGTGGGGGGCGGTCACCGGCGCCATCGTCTACGTCTATCTCCAGCAGTACCTGCTCAAGGTCGCGGCCCAGCCCTCCTTCGCCTCGCTGCCCGCGTTCCTGCGGGTCCCCCTCTCCCAGCCCCAGTTCCTGCTCGGCGCGATCTTCGTGCTCTTCGTGATCTTCGT
>JAJXTB010000007.1 GCA_021784205.1 Actinomycetes bacterium | reverse complement strand
TGCCTGCCGATTGAAGCATCGCGAGGATGGCGGTTCTTATTGTGTGACCCAAGGTCCACAAAATGCGATTGCGCGAATCGCTCAGTCACGCAAGAGATTGGACTCGGTGGTTCACGATCGATATGCGTCTGCACGATGTCGGATTGCGGTCACCTTCACCGTGTGCGTGGCGTCGTCGATGAAGTACAGCACTCGATAGTCGCCGCGCCGAGCTGAGTACGCTGGCGCGAGAGGTGGCCCGAGCGGTTTTCCAACCCGCTGAGGATTGTCGAGCAGTGGTCCGATGATGAATTCGTACACCGCATGCGTGATTTTCACGGGAAGCACGTCAGAGAGTGCCCTTGCCGCCGGTCGAGCGATGAGGAGGTTGTATCGCCCCTTACTTGGTGTCGACACTGCGCCCAGCATTCTTCATTGCTTTGGCGAGTTGGTCGCTGTCGAGGACGTCACCTTCTGAAAGCGCCTGCACGCCCTCCTGGTGGGCGATCAGCAGCGAAGGGTCGGACAAAACGGCAATTGTCTCACGCATGGCGTCGTAGTCGTCGGCCCCCAGGAGCACGGCGGCTCGGCGTCCGTTCTTGGTGATTTCGATTCGTTCGTGTGTCGTACTGGCTTCGTCAACCAATTTGGACAACTGGGCTCGAGCGTCAGCGATAGGTAGTGTGGTCATGTACAGAATTATAGCGTCATTTGTTCGGCGAAGCGCGCTCGGTTCTTATTGTGTGACTCAAGGTCCACGGGTGTTGCAGATTTCACAACGTCGCACCGGGTCGGCTCATCGTCAAATTCAGGTCGTTGCTTCTTCCCACGCAGCGAACGAGTAGTCGCGTTTGGTCCACGGTTGGGAACCGTGAGCGGTTTGCGCAGCGGTCCGCTACATTCGTCTCGGTACCGCCGCTTCCACTCGGAAGCATCGCAGTGAACATCGCCGTGCGCCGCACCCACGGGGAGGGAATGCGCTCGGGACCGATCAAGTGGGACCGTACGCCACCGGCATGGCCGCGTAGCCGGGCGTCAGTTCGACCCAGCGGCTGCGCCAGTCGGGTGCGGCTCGCGTGGCGGACCAACCATCGGGGTGCGCGGAACCGCCGAGCCGGATCGAACGCGCGAGGTCTTCGAGGTGCGTATGCCAGCCGGCGCCATGGAAATGGAGCCTGTCGAGGGGCAGGCCCCGCTCCTCGACCACCAGCCGGGACTTGGCCCCCTCGTCGGTGAGCCACGCCTCCAGCTGACACTCGTCGTCGGTTCCCGGCTCGGTGGTGAGCAGCAGGTGGTGTGGCGCGTCGCAACGTTCAATCTTTGCTGGGCCCGTCCATGTACTCGTGAACGTCATCTCGATGGTGCCGCCAACGTGCAGGTCGCCCGAGACGTAGGCGAGCCAACGGGCCAGCCGTTCAGGCGACGTGCACGCCTCCCAAAGATCGCGAACGTCGGTGTCATAGAGTTCCTCGACGCGAGCTGCCCCTCGTTGAGCGTCAAGTGCGCGCATCGTGCCATTCGTCGTCATCTCTTTTCCCCTCTTTCCGATTGAACCGTTGTGTGCAGTGCTTCGGACTGATCTCGCCACTCGGCGCGACAGGTCTGAAGTCGGGCGCGGGGTGCGTCGGTCGACCAGCCCGACCTCACACCAGACGGCGGGCCCCGCCAACCTTCAGAGCAAGCAGTGAAAGTACCGGTGCGGACCTGCCGTGGCGATCGCGCGCGCTCGGCGCGGCGATACGGATTCGCAGCTGCGTGCATGACTGCGTTCTAGCGTGCCGAGTGGCCAACGCAGCGCTCTCGACACAGTCGGACCGTCGGGCTGAAACGTTTGCCGCACTGGAAATGTCGGTGAGTGCCGATCGCCCCAAAACCCAAGGGCGGACTTTCGAAGCGAACGATGGGGGCAACGGGCGAACGCATCGCTTGCTGGGATCACCTCGCTATTTCCGTGGACTGGGACTTCGCGCGACCGTCGAGCCACGGTCTCGAGCGAGGGTGCGGGATCAGAGCCGAGCGGAGCCACGGTCACAAACGGATGTCCGGTCGGTATGGTGGTTGCTTGATGAAAGTAACTTCGCAGACTAACGACCGATCACCGTCGTTGGACGCGATCGGCCAGCTGCAGGTGGGGCTGCAGAACATGACCCAGGCGTTCACTCGAGTCCGGATGCATGAGCGACTGCTTCGCGAGGCGGGACTTCGCATCGACCGCGCCTCGATCATCATTCTGTTCAAGCTGCATCACCGGGGCCGCGGCGCGATGCGAATCACGGACATCGCCGCCATCGTCGGGGTCGACGCGCCAGCGGTGACCCGTAAGATTCAACAGCTCGAGCAGCAAGGCTACGTCACGAGACTCTCCGACTCGACCGATCGAAGAGCCGTTTTGATCGTGCTCACCGATGAAGGTCAAATCGTGGTCGACCGCATCCTCGAGGTCCACCGAGCGATGCTCGTACGCCTCGTCGCCGAGTGGAGCGACGATGAACTAGCCACCTTTGCCGCGCAGCTGACGAAATTCACCCAATCCCTGACTACCGAAGTGGAGAGTTCCCTTGACCAGTGACGCACTGTCCAGCTCGAGCATCCCGGCCGAGCACGAGATTTCGCCGGAGGAACATCGGCGAATACTCGTGATCCTGCTCGCCTTGATGCTCGGGATGTTCCTCGCCGCGCTCGATCAGACGATTGTCGCCACCGCCTTACCCACCATCGCGGCCGACCTTCACGGGCTCAACCACCTTTCCTGGGTCGTGACCGCCTATCTGATCACGTCGACCATCTCGCTGCCGCTCTGGGGGAAGTTCGGCGATCTTTGGGGCCGCAAGGGATTCTTCCAGCTCTCCGTGATCATCTTCCTGCTCGGCTCGGCGCTGTCAGGACTGGCCCAGAACATGATCGAGCTCATCATCTTCCGCGCGATCCAGGGACTCGGCGCCGGGGGACTGATGGTCGGCTCACAAGCCATCATCGGTGACGTCATCCCGCCTCGTCAGCGGGGGCGATACATGGGCTACTTCGGCGCCGTCTTTGGCCTGTCGAGCGTGTTGGGACCCCTCGCGGGAGGATGGCTCACCCAGCACGTTTCTTGGCGTTGGATCTTCTACATCAACGTCCCCATTGGGATCGTCGCGCTCGCGGTGATCGCCGCGGTGCTGCACGTCCCGGCCCATCGGCTGGCGCACCGCATCGACTGGTGGGGCACGACGTTGCTCTCGGCGGGCGTGGTCGGTCTCATCCTGTTGACGACGTGGGGCGGGAGTGAATTCCCCTGGCACTCGGCCACGATCGAGTGGCTCGCAGCGGCGAGTGTCGCATTGCTGGCGATCTTCGTGGTCGTCGAGACCAAGGCAGCCGAGCCCATCGTGCCGATGGGCCTCTTCAGGAATCGGACGTTCAGCGCGGCCTCGGCCGTCGGGTTCGTGATCGGCTTCACGATGTTCGGCTCGATCGTCTACCTGCCGCTCTACCTGCAGGTCGTCCACGGCTCATCACCCACGCGCTCGGGGCTCGAGTTGCTGCCAATGGTGACGGGCATGCTCATCACGTTCATCATCAGTGGTCGGCTGGTGTCGCGAACCGGTCGCTACAAGATCTTTCCAATCGTCGGGACGGCGATCGTCACGGTCGGCATGGTCGCATTGTCACGCCTGGGGCCGACGAGCGCATTCTCGACGGCAGCGCTGTACATGTTCGTGGTCGGATTCGGGATGGGTCTCGTGATGCAGGTCCTCGTAGTGGCGGTCCAGAACTCAGTACCCCATGAGCAGCTCGGTACCGCTACGGCGACGGCCACGTTCTTCCGTTCGATTGGCGGTGCCTTTGGTGTCGCCCTCTTCGGCTCGGTGTTCAACAGCCGACTGCTCTCGCAACTGCGCGCCCATGCGACCCCTCATCAGCTGGCGATGCTTGGCGGCGGCTCGATTTCGGCCAACCCCGCCCAGATCAGCCAGTTGCCGCCAGCGGCGCACGCAATCGTGATCGACGCCTTCAGTTCGGCCCTGCAACGGGTCTTCTTCGTCGCCGCCCCGGTGGCGGTCTTGGCCTTCCTCCTCACGTGGCTGATGAAGGAGATCCCACTGCGCACCCACGCACACCGTCCCAGCACCGGCGCTGAAGACGTTGCGGGTGAACCGCTGGTCGCCTTTGAGGCGCCCGGTGAATTTGGCATGTAGTGGGGGCCCAGGGTGACCGGTGGGTCCGGTGTGGTGGCCCGACGGCGCGTCGTTCCAGGACAGTGGACCTATGGCCCTACGGCAATGATGCGAGTCGCCGGTAGAACTGTCGGTGTGACAGCGCGATCTCGGCCCGCGGCGAGTGCGGGCTGGAACAAGAGTGGTGAACGATGAGAGATGAGACTTTGGCGCGCGCGCTGAAGCGCTACGACAAGTCGCCCCACCTCGTCTTCTGGGAGACCACCAAGGCCTGCTCGCTCGCGTGTCGACACTGTCGCGCGTCGGCGCAGACCGAGGCGCTGCCCGGCGAGTTGACGACCGTCGAGGGACGTGAGCTCATCGACCAGATGGCGGCGATGGAGGGGGCGGCACCAATCCTGGTGTTCACGGGAGGCGACTGCTTCGAGCGCGCCGACCTCGACGAGTTGGTTGGCTACGCCACGTCCCAGGGCGTGCACGTGGGCATCGCGCCGTCGGTCACCAAGCGTTTGACGCGCGAGAACCTGTCGCGAATGTACGACCTCGGCGTGCGCAGCGTCTCGATCTCGCTCGACGGGTCGGGACCCCAGTCCCACGACGCCGTGCGGGGGATCCCCGGGCACTTCGACGAGACGATGAGCGCGCTCGCGATGATGCGTGACATGGGTTTTCGACTCCAGGTCAACACCACGGTGATGAACCGCAACGCGCACGAGTTGGCCGACGTCCTGGCGCTGCTGCGCTCGGTCGGGGTTTCGATCTGGGAAGTCTTCTTCCTCGTCGGCGTGGGCCGAGGGGTGGACGTCCAGGAGATCTCGGCGCGACAGGCCGAGGACGTGTGCCATTTCCTCGTTGACGCGACCACCTACGGGATGACGGTTCGCACCGTGGAAGCCCCGTTCTTCCGCCGAGTCCAGGCCGAGCGGGCCGCCGCCGGCGACGCCGACCCCGCCGTTACGTTCACGCTCGGACCGTTGTACGCGACGCTTCGCCAGCGGCTCGATCGCGAGGTGCGCGGCGACGTTCGCACGACGCGCAGCCACTCGTTGGCCACTGGCGATGGGCGGGGGATCATCTTCGTCGGACACGACGGGGAAGTGCACGCCTCAGGCTTCTTGCCGGTGACGCTGGGCAACATTCGTGAGACGCCACTTCGAGACATCTACCAGACCAACCCGCTGCTGACCGCGATTCGCGCTGGCACCCTCGAGGGCGCGTGCGGGCGGTGCGACTACTACCGACTCTGCGGGGGATCGCGCGCGCGGGCCTACGTGCGGACCGGCAGCGTGCTCGGTGAGGACCCGCTCTGCGTCAACAGCGAGGCCGCCAAGAGGATCCCGGTCGTTCCTCGCTAGGACGCGCAACCGTGCGAGACTGACCCCATGCGGCGCGCACGACGACTCCCGTGGCCGCCGACTCGCACTCCCGTCGTCGTCGCAGCGCTCGGCGTGAGCGTCCTCGCCGTCACCTTCGCGCTCAACGCGCACGCCGCTCGAGCCGCGCTCGACCAGGTCTGGTCGCCATTCGTGCTGGTCACCGGCTTGCTCCTGATCGGGCTCGTCGCCAACGACGATGGCGTCTTCGAGTGGCTCGGCGAGCTGCTGACCCGGATCTCCTCGCGAGGCATGGTCGTGTTCGCCGGTGCGGCGATTGTCATCGTCGCGGTGACCGCGACGCTGAACTTGGACACGGCCGTAGCGTTTCTGACGCCCGTGCTGATCCACACGTCGCGCCGACGAGGAGGTGACGACGCCCCCTGGCTCTACGGCGTGTTGCTCCTCGCCAACGCCGGATCGCTCTGGTTGCCGGGCTCGAACCTCACGAACCTCATCGTGCTCGGACACCTGCACCTGACCGGCGCGGCCTTCGCCGCGCGCATGTGGCTGCCGGCGCTCGGCGCCAGTCTCGTCACCGCCACGGCGGTGGCGGTGCTCGGACGGGGCGCCCTCGGGCGGCGCGAGGTTCGGGCGCCGGTGGTGGCGCCTTCGATCGGGGTGGGAACGGTCGCGGTCGTGGCGGCCGTATGCGCGGTGTTCTTCCTCGCCGACGCGGCCCTGCCCGTCGCACTGATCGGGCTGATCGCGGTGGGCTGGCATCTGGGCGGCCGGCGCGTCAGGATGCGCGAGGTCGTCGCGATTGTCGGTCCGGGCTCGTTGATCGGACTTTTCGCGACCGCGGTGGCCCTCGGTGCGATCGGGCGCGTCTGGTCCGGCCCGGCACAGATACTCGCCCACTCGGACGCGATCGCGACGGCCGTCGTCGCGGCGGCGGTCTCGGTGCTCGTCAACAATCTGCCGGCCGCCTCGATCTTCGCGGCGCGCGTTCCCTCGCACCCCTTTGCCTTGCTCGTCGGCTTGAACCTGGGTCCCAACCTGGCGGTGACGGGTTCACTGGCGTGGCTGTTGTGGTGGCGCAGCGCGCGTAGCGCCGGGGCGGCACCATCACTCGTACGCGCGAGTCGCTGGGGCGCGGTGATCACGCCGCTCAGTATCGCCGCGGCCCTCGCGCTGCTCGCCCTGAGCGGACGGGCATGAACTCCTCGACACGAACTCTGCCCGAAGTGTGCGAAGGTGGGTCCGGGGACGCTCGGTAGAGTGCACTCGGTTGCTTCGGTGACCGGCGAGGCCGAGGAGTGACGATGAATCGACAACTGGTCCTACGAGAGCGGCCGAGCACCATGGTCGACGAGTCGACGGTCGAACTCATCGAGGTCCCCGAGCCGACGTGTGGTCCGGGTCAGGCGCTCGTCAAGGTGGGAATGCTCTCCATCGACCCGACGATCCGTACGTGGATGGACGACGCGCCGGGCTATTTGCCCCCGATCGAGCTTGGAGCCGTCATCCGCTCGAGTGGCGCGGGCGTGGTCGTCGCGAGCCGCAGCGACCGGTACCAGATCGGCGACGTCGTGTATGGCATGACGAACTGGCAGGACTGGGCCATCGCCGACGAGGTCAACCGGTTCTCGGCGCTGCCTGCGGGACTCGGCGTCGACCTTCCCACGGCCATGAACGTCCTCGGCGTGACGGGTATCACCGCCTACTTCGGTCTCCTCGAGGTCGGGGAGTTCCGCACCGGTGACACCGTGGTGGTCTCGGGGGCGGCCGGCGCCACCGGTTCGGTCGTGGGCCAGCTCGCCAGGGCGCGCGGGGCAGCGCGGGTGATTGGGATCGCCGGTGGTCCCGAGAAGTGCGCCGAGGTCGTCGAGCTCTACGGCTTTGACGATTGCCTGGACTACCGCGAGCCGGGACTGTCGAGGCGGTTGCGCACGGCCTGCCCGGCAGGCGTCGACCTGTACTTCGACAACGTTGGCGGCGAGGTCCTCGACGCCGCGCTCGCCGCACTGGCCATGCGCGGGCGAATCGTGCTCTGCGGTGCGATCTCGCAGTACAACGTCTCGGGTCGCCAAGGGGGTGTGGCGAATACTCCGGCACTGATCAGTCGCCGGGGTTCGATGCGCGGGTTTATCGTGCTCGATTACCTGAACCGCGCCGCGGAGGCCCAGTCCGTCCTCGCCTCGATGGTCCACGACGGCTCGCTCCGGCATAGGGAGCACCTCGTCGCGGGCCTCGAACACGCGCCGGACGCGCTCAACCTCCTGTTCTCGGGCGGCAACCACGGCAAGACGCTGGTCGTCGTCGACGAGAGCGTCGCACTTGGCTAAGCCCATCGCCCAGCCGGCCAGTATCCCCCCGAGCCGGACCGTCGTCGTGCTGTTCGTGGTGGCCGTCGTGGCGGGGTTCGCCCAGTTCGGTGCCATCTCGTCACTCAACGACGTGGCTCGCCACTTCGGTCACGTCGTCGCCACCGGCCACTCGCTCAAGAGCGCCGTCGGACTGTCGGGTTCGGTGCTCGGTGTCGGCTTGGCCGCGCTGCGCCTCGCGTCACTCGGCGCACTACCGCTCGCCTCCCTCGCCGATCGGTGGGGCCGACGGCGGATCCTTCGCGACACGCTCGCAGTGGGGCTGCTGGTGACGGCCGTTGCCGCACTGAGCCCGAGCTACTGGTTCTTCGTGGCCGTCTTCGCGCTCGCGCGGCCCCTGCTCGCGGCGGCGTCGACCCTCGTCCAGGTGATCACCGTCGAGATTTCGAGCACGACGCGCCGCGTGCATCGACTCGCCGTGATGGTCGCGGGCGGTGGTATCGGCGCCGGGCTGTCAGCCGTGCTGCACGGGGTCATTCGCGGACCGAACTCGTTCCGCTGGTTGTTCGCCGTGGTGCTACTGCCGGCGCTGATCACGCCCGGGCTGATGCGCGCGGTGCCTGAGCCGCACCGGCGTTCGGCCGAGCCGCACAGCTTGCGGCTCGGCTCGATCCCGCGGCACCTGCGCGGTCGCCTCGCGGTGATCGCCGTCGTCTCGTTCACCGTGGGGATGATCACCGGTCCGGCCAACGGCTTCACCTTCGTCTACGGCGAGGGCGTCCTACGCCTCAGCCCGTCGGTCGTCGCGGGCGTCGTGACCGCGAGCGCGCTGTCGGGCTTGGCCGGGTTGCTCCTCGGTCGGCGGCTCGCCCAGACGATCGGGCGCCGGGGCACGGTGGCGATTGGCGTGCTGGCGCTCGCGGCCACGTCGGCCTATGCGTACAGCGGTGGGCGACTCAACTTCGAGATCGGCTACTTCTTGGGCATTGGTGCGGCGGGACTGCTCGCACCGGCGGCCAGCGCACTCAGCACCGAGATCTTCCCTCACACGTTTCGTGCCACGTCGGCCGGTTGGGCGGGGGTAGCGGGCGTGCTCGGCGCGACCGCCGGCCTCGCGCTCTTCGGCTGGATCGGCGACGCGATCGGCGGCGTCCAGTCGGCGTCGCTGCGGGTGCCGGCGCTGATCACGTTCCTGCCGTTGCTGCCGTCGCTCGGGTTGCTGGTGCGCTTGCCCGAGAGCCGAGGGGTCGAACTCTCCTAATCGAGTTCGAGCTCCGCGCACAGCGCCAAGTGGTCGCTGCCGCCGTCGCTCGCGAAGCTCGCGGTCGAGCGCCAGGGTCCACGGCCCAGGATGTGGTCGATCTGGGAATGCGGGCGGCGGGCGGGCCAGGTGCGCGCGCGCGCCAGCGTGCGCCACCCTGGAAAGAAGAGACGCAGAGGAGGACGCCAGGAGTTGAAGTCGCCGACGAGCAGGAGCGGTCGACCTGGATCGATGCCGTCGGCGATGGCCCGCACCCGGCGATACTGGCGGAAGGACCCGTGGCTCAGGTGCGCACCGTGGATCGCGAGGACGGTGACGGGTCGGCCGTCCACGTCCAGGTCGGCGATGATCACCGTGCGCCGGACCCGCTCGCGCGGCAACCGACCCAGGGCCTGGGCACGGATCGCGGTCACGGGGTAGCGCGTGAGCAGGCTCAGACCCCACTCGCCGCTCTCGACTGAGTGTGACTGGGTGCGCCGAGCCTGCTGGGCCGCGCTGAGCGTTCGGTGCTCGGTGAAGTAGAGGCCGTGCTCGCCAGTGAAATGCGCCAGCCGGGGTTGCCAGGTCGCCCCCGCGTGTCCGGTGGTCACGCGTTCGGCGCGCGCCAAGGGTACGAAGAGGCCCGTCATCGACAGACGTGCCTGTAGATCGGCGAAGAAGTCCGGCCCGTCGTCACCACGCCAGGTCTCGGGACAGATCAGGACGTCGGCCTGCAGCGACATCGCGTGCTCGAGGGCGCTGGTCGGGCGACCCCAGCCGTCCACCCCAGCGTGCAGGTTGAACGTCGCGACGCGCACCGAACAAGTTTACGACTGCGCCAGCGTTGTGTCAGGATCTATGTCCGTGGACTCCGTGAACGTCACCTTCGGCCATCGCCTCTGGTGGGTGGATGCCTTTATTGGCGAAGGCGCGCGCGGGAATCCGGCGGTGGTAGTCCTGCTCGAACGGTCGGTCTCAGACGACGACCTCCAGCAGATCGCCTTCGAGCTCGGCGTCTCAGAGACGGCGTTCATTCGCCGCGTTGGCGACGGATGGTCGCTGCGCTGGTTCACGCCGACCGTCGAGGTCGACCTGTGCGGACACGCCACGCTCGCCACGCTGCACGTGCTGCTCAGCGAGCTGGGCGTGCCCGCTGGCGAGCTCTTCTTCCAGACCCGCGCCGGGGTGCTCTCGGGACGCCGCCTGCGCGATGGCATGCTCGGCATAGACCTGCCGCGGGCGTACCTCGAGCCCCTTGAGCCCTCCGTGCTCAACGGCACCCTCGGGGCGGTGCGCGAGGTGTACCAGGCGGGGCCCCAAAGCGTGCTCGCGGTCGTGGAGAACTACGACGCACTGTGCGGACTCGCGATCGATCCCATGAGCCTCTTTCTCGTACCCGGTGCGCTCGTGATCGCCGCGTGCGTCGGCGGACCCGACGCCGACGTCTCGATCCGGGTCTTCGCGCCCCGACTGGGTCTGGCCGAGGACCCGGTCACCGGCAGTGCCCTGTGCGCCGTCGCGCCCTGGTGGGTCGCCCAGACCGGCTCGCCGACCGTGATCGTGCGCCAGGCCTCGACGCGCGGGGGCGTGATGTTCGCGCGACTGTTCGAGAAGAACGTCGAAGTGGCGGGCTACGCGCGCACCTTCTTCGGGGGTGACCTGCGAGCATGAGTGGCGCGCAGGCCCCCAGCGAACGAAGCCGTGTCCGGCGCTTGCCCGAGAAGGCTCGCTACGAGCGTGAGACCGTCGACGCGGTGCTCGACGCGGCGCCCTACTGCACGGTGGCGGCGGTGGTCGACGGTCTCGCCGTCGCGCTTCCGACCCTGCACGCGCGCGACGGTGACGTCCTGTACCTGCACGGCAGCCGCTCCAATGCGGTGATGAAGGCGGTGCTCGCGCGTGGTGAGGCCTGTGTCACCGCGACGCTCTATGACGGCATTCGCGTCGCGAGGAGTGGTTTCGAGTCCTCCATCGCCTATCGATCGGTGGTGGTCTTTGGCGCCGTGGCGTCGGTGACCGACCTCGAGGCGAAGCGACGGATCCTCGACGACTTCGTGGACGCGGTCCTACCGGGTCGCAGTGGCGAGATACGGCCCGCGACCGACGCCGAATTGCGTCGAACCCTCGTGGTGAGCGTGTCGATCGACGAGGCCTCGGTGAAGGTGTCGGCCGGTCCGACGGACGATCCCGCCGAAGACCAGGCCCTACCGGTCTGGTCTGGCGTCGTGCCCGCGAGGCTCACCTTCGGTCCGCCGGTGCCCTCGAGCGACGGTGCGATGGGCGACGGCGCGATCCCGGTGCCGGCGTCGGTGCGCCGGCTCCTAGACGGAACGCCGTGAATCTCGGCGCGATCGCCGACTCGATCGAGGCACTGACGCCGGTCGACGAACGTGAGGCCGCCTCGATCACGGCGACGCTCGAGCGGCTGCGTTG
This sequence comes from Actinomycetes bacterium, assembly GCA_021784205.1. Next base: position 37,308 of record JAJXTB010000007.1, on the reverse strand, counting down.
GCCAATCGACCCCTTCGACGAATTCGCGCACGACCACCACGTCACGGCGTCAGCGTTCGTCGTGTCGAAACGCGGCGTGATCTTGCACCGACACCGGCGATTGGGCATCTGGGTCCAGCCGGGTGGACACGTCGACGCGGGCGAGGACGTCTTGGCGGCGGCACTGCGCGAGACGCTCGAGGAAACGGGCCTCGTGGCGCGACATCGTCGCCCACCCCTGCTCTTTCACGTCGACGTGCACCCCGGTCCGCGGGGCCACACGCACTACGACCTGCGCTACGTGCTGATCGCGCCGCCCGTCGAGCCGGCGCCACCGCCCGGCGAGAGCCCCGACGTGCACTGGTTCGACTACGACGCTGCCGTGGAGCGGGCCGAGCCCGCGCTTCGGCCAGCCTTGGCCGCCCTGGCGGCAGAGACGGCGCGGTGGGACGTGTCAGACTACAACGATGACTGACGTCGATGCGCTACGCGCCCTGATGGAGTCGGATCGGTGGATTGATCGGGTGGTCGCTCAGCGCGAGCATCTTCCCGAAGCCGAGGAGCTCGCAACGTTGGAAGACCAGCTCCGCGTCGAGGTCGCGGCCATTCGAGACGCCGAGGCGGCGGTCGCGCCCCTTCGCGCGGGCTACGAAGAGGTGGCGGCGCGCGCTGACCGGCTACAGCAACGTCGACGCGAGCTCGAGGGGGCGCTGGCTTCGTCAACTGGCGGTGCGCGCGACCTCTCGGCCATGCAGCGCGAGCTCGAATCAGTGTCGGCCCAGGGCGACGTGGCCGATGACGAGGCGCTCGAATTGCTCGAGTCCGTCGAGGCGCACGATGCCGCGGTCGATCGGTTGCGGCGTGCGATCAAGCCAAGACTCGCGCGCCGCGAGGAGTTGCGAAGCACGGTCGACCAGTTGCGAGCATCGCTCGACGAGGAGGTCGTGTCGTTGCGCGCCGCGCGCGAGGAGCGGTCCCGGGACGTTCCGGAGGCTCTGCTCGCACGCTACCGGCGCGCGATGACCCGCGCCGGGGGCGCCGGGGCCAGCCAGATCGTAGCCGGTCGCTGCGACGGCTGTCGGATCGCGCTGGCGCCCCTCGACCTGGATCGAGCGAAGGGCCAGGCCGAAGGCACCTTCATGGACTGCCCCTCGTGCGGGCGGCTCTTGCTGCCGTGATCATCCTCATCCGCCACGGTCAGACCACGACCAACGCGCAGCGGCTGCTCGTTGGACGAAGCGATCCCGAACTGACTGCGCTCGGCGAACGTCAAGCGACCGCCTTACGGCGTCTCGTCGAGGGTGTGGAAGAGGTGTGGACGTCGCCCCTGCGACGCGCCCGCGATACGGCACGTCTGGCGCTGCCACACCTGGCCGCGACGGTGCGACCCGAGTTCATCGAAGTGGACTACGGCTTCCTTGACGGCCAGCCGGTCAGCGTGGTGAGTGACGACCAGTGGCACGCTTTCGAGTCCGATCACGACCTCGCCCTCGGCGACGGCGAGTCGCTCGAATCGGTCGACCGACGGGTGCACGCGGTGCTGAACGACTTGCTCGCAGACCCCTCGAGCCTGCTCCACGAGCACCACCGCCACCTCGCGATCGTGAGCCACGTCAGCCCCATCAAATCGGCGACCGTGTGGGCGCTCGGGGTTCCGGGGTCCGTCGCGTGGCGCACGCGCCTTGACAACGGCTCGATCACCACGATCGGGATGCGTCAGTCGTCTCCGACGCTCGTGCACTTCAACCTGGTGCCGCCGCTGGACTGATCAGTGAAGAGCGACGGCGATCGCGGCGAAGGTCAGCGCGACGCCGAGCAGGGTGCAGGCATGGAAGAGCTCGTGATACCCAAAGACCCGGGGGCTGAGACGGGGACGCTTGGTCCCGTAGAAGACCGCGCCGACTGTGTAGGCCACACCCCCAGCCACGATCAGTGAGAAAGTCACCGCGCCGCCGCCGCGGAATATCTGGGGCAGCACGCCCACCGCCGCCCACCCGACGACCAGGTAGGGGAGCGTGTTGACCCACTTGGGCGCGTCGAGCGCCAACTGGCGGATCAGGACGCCGAGCGCCGCGCCGCCGGCGATCACCAGCAGCAGGACGACGCGAATCCTGCCGTGCATGGTCAGACCGGCGACGGCGAGGTAGGTCCCGGCGATGGCGGCGAAGATCGCCGAGTGGTCGGCCCGACGCCACGCCCGCCGATGGGCGTCGCTCCAGTTGACCCGGTGCAGAAGCGCGCTCGTCACCATCATGATCGACACCCCCGCGACGTAACACGTGACCCAGGCAACTTGGGCCCAGGTGTGGGCGCGCAGGTAGAGGATGGGCGACGCGAGCAAGAGCACGACGACGCCGATCGCGTGCAGCCAGCCGCGTAGGCGCGGCTTGACATGCGCCGGATCGACCGGTCTCGCGGGGGTCGTTGTGCTCACGACATCACGTTACGGCCCGAGCGCGCCTGGTGCTGCTCGAGGTGAGGATCGCCGACGTGGTCGACGCTCGGCCGTGGTGCGAGCGGCGAGGTCACTGGTCCCGGGAACGACGAAGCCCGCTCGTTCCACGAGGAAACGAGCGGGCTCGCGTAAGTTGGCCCCCCCAGCCAATACGACGAAGATAGTGGGTCGATGACCGGTAGGGTGAACACGAAATCGCTGGAATGTCCGTATCGTGAGCAAATTCACAAGGGGGAAGAACGATGGAACACCGGATTCTTGGTCGTGGACTTGAAGTCTCGCAGCAGGGCCTCGGCTGCATGGGGATGAGCGAGTTCTACGGCGTGGGCGACGACGCCGAATCGGTGGCCGTGATCAACACGGCCCTGGACGAGGGCGTGAACTTCCTCGACACGGCTGACATGTACGGGCCCTTTACCAACGAACGACTCGTCGGTCGGGCCATCGCCTCGCGACGTGACGAGGTCGTCCTCGCGACGAAGTTCGGCAACCAGCGCACCGAGGATGGCACGTCACTCGGGGTGAACGGGCGACCCGAGTACGTGGTGGCCGCCTGTGACGCCTCGCTCGCTCGGCTCGGCGTGGACGTCATTGACCTCTACTACCAGCATCGAGTCGACCAAACCGTGCCGGTCGAGGAGACCTGGGGCGCGATGAAGTCGTTGGTCGAGGCCGGCAAGGTGCGTTTCCTCGGCATCTCCGAGGCAGCACCGGCGACCATCGAGCGAGCCCACGCCGTGCACCCGGTCACGGCCGTGCAATCGGAGTACTCGCTCTGGACCCGCGACCCCGAGGACGGCGTGCTCGACACCTGCCGTCGCCTGGGCATCGGGTTCGTCGCCTACAGCCCGCTGGGCCGCGGATTCCTCACGGACGAGGCGGCGAATCGGACTGGCACGGCCGATGGTGACTTTCGCAAACACCATCCCCGTTTCGTCGGTGAGGCCTACGAGCAGAACATGAAACTCGTCCAGAGCCTGGAGTCGATCGCCGCGGGACTCGACGTGCGCGTGGCCCAACTGGCGCTCGCCTGGGTGTTGAGCCGCGGCGAGGACGTGGTGGCGATCCCGGGCACGAAGCGTCGCCGGTGGCTCTACGAGAACATCGGCGCGAGCGATCTGCAGCTGAGCGCCGAGACCATCGCTGCCCTCGAGGCCGCCGTGCCGCGCAGTGCCGTGGTGGGCGATCGCTATCACGAAAGCGGCATGCGGACGATCAACGGTTGAAATCGCCTGGCGAGGCTCACTGCGCGGTGGTGATGGCGCCACCGCCCAGGTCGACCACGAGGTCGCTCCACGCGATGATCTGTTCGTCGTGGGTCGCGACGATCACCGTGGCGCCGCTGGCCGCGAGAAAGCCAATGACCGCCGCGGTCTCCTCGCGACCGAGGCCGCTCGTCGGTTCGTCGAGGATCACGATGTCTGGTCCGATGGCGAGCGCGCGCACGATCGCCACTCGCTGGGACTGGCCACGCGACAGCTCCTCCCAGCGCGTCGCCGGTCCCGCGTCGACGCCCAGGGCGATCAAGTCCTCATCAATCGGGCGCACCACGCGGCGCCCGAGGGCCAGCACGTCGCGCGCGTAGCCGCGCAGGAGACCGGTCTCGGCGGGCACGAACGCCACGTGCTCGCGAAGCACGTCCTCGCCGATCTCGGTGATCGGCGTGCGCCCGATCGAGACGACGCCGTCGTCAGGGACGTCGAGTCCCGCGAGGACTCGCAACAGCGTGGACTTGCCGCTGCCCGACGGGCCGGTCACCGCGACGTGGCGGCCCGGAGCGACCTCGAAGGAGCCGTCGTGGAGGATGGTGCGCGCATCCTCACGAAGCGTCACGCGGTCGACGCGCACCGTGGTGTCTGAGGGCCAGAGCGCGTCGGCCACCGCGGGTGCGACGTCGAGTTCCTCCAACCGCTCCGCGGCCGCGCTGACCGCGACGGCGGTGTCCAGGGCCGTCCGAATGGCACTGAGTGCGTCGAAGGTCGCCAGCGCGAGCAGCAGCGAGACGACCGTCCACACCGGGGCACTCGTCGGTGCGACGCCGCGCAGCGCGATCACGGCCGCCACGGTGGCCAGCGGAGCGACGAGGGCCGACCGGCGACGCTGGCGTGCCGCCCGTGCCTCGGCTCCGGCGAGCGCCTCGCGCGGTCCGTCCAGGCGCCGGTCGAGGAACGAACGAGCGCCGAGGAGGCTCAGTTCGGGGCTCACCGTGCTCAGCGCGACGAGTGTCGCGCGGAACTCACCGCGGGCCCGACGCAGCCAGCGGTCGACCGCGATCAGCGAATCGGCCGAGGCGGCGAGGGCGACGACGCCGATGCCCTGGATCACGGCAACGAGTACGGCCGCGGCGATCCAGCCACCCCGGGGTGCGAGGCAGGCGATGACGACGTCACCGACCGCGAGCGCGACGAGTGAACTCGCTGCCGGTAGTACGAATCGAAGCCACAGGTCTTGCAGTTCGTCGGTGTCCTGGAGTGCTCGTTCCAAGAGGTCGCCGCGAGCGTAGGCGCGCCAACGGCGCACCGACCACAGTCCGACGGTGACCAGGAGCCATCGCCGCCAGCGCGAAACGGCGGCGAAGCCCAGGCGATGCGCACTCATCCGCTCGTTGAAGCGAATCGGCGAGCGAAGGAATGCGAAGAGCTCGATGACGATGAGGATGCCCGCGACGGCTCGAAGGCCCGGCCGTGTCGCACTCACGACCAGCAGCGCGACCGCCCCGACGAACAGTCCCAGGGCCGTGATCGAACTGATCGTCCCGGCGACGAGTGCCTTGATCAGCGCGCCGCGGGGGGGCTTGGCCCGTTGGATCCAGCGGCGCAGACGGTCGCGATCGGCTCTCATGGACGAAGTTCGATTCGCTGGTCAAACCGCTCGAGCAGGGGGGCGTCGACGCTCACCTCGAGGACGCTCAGTGTCCTCAGCCGCTCGAGCAGGCGGGTGACTCGCTCGCGATTGGCACCGTCGAGGACCCCCGCGATGTCGTCGACGACGAGGAGCGCGGGCTCGGCCAGCGTGGCCCGCGCCAGGACGAGCCGAACCCGCTCCCCGGCGCTCAGCCCCTCGCCGTCGGCGAGTAACGGCACCGAGAGGTCCTCGAAGCGCGGACCGGTGAGTCCCAGCTCGTCGAGCATCGAGCGGACGACGGACTCGGTCAGGTCGCGGCCGAGGGTGAGATTATCCCAGAGTGAGCCGTCGAACAGCGCCGAGGCGGGGCTCACCACGGCGAGCACGCCGGCACATCGGTGGACGGTGCCCGACACCGCGCGTCGCCAGCCGATGAGGGTGTGCGCGAGGGTGGTCTTTCCGACTCCGGACGGCCCAGTCACGAGCAGTCGCTCGCCCGGTTCGAGGGTGAGGGTGATCGGTTCTGCGCGGGCCTCGGTGACGAGGGACCGGGCATCGAGGAGCGGACCGGTGCTAGCCAGTGGCGAGGTCGTTGCCTGGCGAAGGATTGCGTGGGAGATGGCCATGTCATCGCGTCGGTGGAACTCCACGCCGAAGCGGCGGACGTAGCCGAAGAGCTCACTCGCGATGAGTACGGCGATGAGCGCGCGGTTGAGCGAGATCGAGCCCCGCAGCAGACTGAACCCCACCACCATCGCCACGAGGCCGATCGATACGCCGCTCAGGAACTCGGTGACCAGTGACGATTCGAGCGCCACGCGGATCGTTCGGATCGCTGCGCGATGCTCAGTGTCACTGACCGCGGCGATTTCGTCGGCGCCGTAGTGCACCGCACCCAGTGCCCGCAATTCGGGGGAGTGCTGGAGCATCTCGAGTTGGCGGCGCTCGAGCGCGTCGCGGCGCTGGTTGTAGTCGCTCGTCAACGCGGCACTGCGACGCCCGGCTCGCTGGTAGAGGGGCACGGCGATCGCGAGCAAGACCACGACGATGCCTGCGCTCAGCCAGCCGGCGGCGAGCCAGATGACGACGACACCGAGAGCGGCGCTCCGAGCACTCGCTCCCACCACCACGAGGGACGGCCCGGCGGCGGCGTTGTCGATGGCGAGGGCGAGGTCACGACGTCCCCGCTCGCCCTCGGGTCGCGGTAGGACCAGCTGGTCGATCACGGTGCGCCGCCAGCGGTCTCGGATCACGCGGGTGGTGAAGGCCGCCCAGACATCGGTGCCCGTGGCGACGAGCCAGCGTGCGAGCAGCGCGATGAGCACGAGCAGCACCCCTCGCGTGATGGCGCCGTGGGCAATGGCTGACACCCCGAGCGCACTCAACAATGCACCCGAAAAGCCGACGATTGTCGCCCCCACGCCGATCAGTCGCGACCGACCCGCGAACGTGTCGATCAGGGGATGTTCGGCCACGTCATCATGCTAATGACGGTCGCCGACCCCCTCGAAGTCGTCGCGGTGGGCGAGGGATCGGGCCGGGCCATTCAGCCAGAGTCGAAGTGCTCGGGTCGCACGGCAATCGTCCTCGTTGTAGGCCAGCAGCCGGGCACGCGAACTCGCGGCCTCGTCGCCCGACGTCATCGCCACCTCGTACCACAACATCGACGCCTCGCCGCTCGGATTGGGATCGCGCCACGTGAAGCCCGCGAGGCCGGCCAAGACCTTGAGGCCGATCGGCCCGTCCGTTTGGATCTGGGACTTGGCGAGGTGGTGCAGGTCGATCCAGCTCGTCGGCGTGGCGAGGCGGAACTCGTCGAGGTCCTCGCGCGTCGGTCCGCCGGGTTGGGGATCGTCCACGGCGCGGTTCATCGCCCCGTCTTCGGCCTGGGCCCAGAAGCAGTAGGCCGTGAGGCGTCGGCCCTGGTCCCAGCAGCGCTGGCGGAGGTCGTCGAACCACCGCCAAAATTCGGCGAAGAGTCGGGCTTCGGCGCCCGGGGACCGATCGTCCCAGTTGACGAAGGCGACGTACCCGTCTTGGACGCCCTCTACCGGTACGTACGTCGTGACGAGCGCTCCCCACAGATAGGTCGCGTCGCCGTAGCTCTCGGTGTCGATGTCGACCTCGACGTCGCCGGTCGGTGAGCCCACGCGCTCGGGATCCACGATGCGCAGGGGACCGCGCTCGTGGGCCCGAGCCCGGTAGATCAACTCGTCGAGGTGATTGATGACGCGCGCGATGTGAGCCTCAGGGCGATCATCGTTGTTCGCGGGGCCCGACCGCTGACGGGCGGCCACCGGGTCGAGCCGAGCGAGCGACCGCCTCGTGGTCACGCCGTGCTCGCGCAGGGTCAGCTGCTGGTCGAACGTCGTGAACCGGGTGAGCGAGACGTCGTCACGGTCGTCGAGCTCGCGGCCACACGGCTCGCCGTAGGGACAGTCGAGGCATTCTCGGTGCCAGTAGGGTGCCGTGGGGAATGGACCCGCGCCGGCGCGCCACCGTTCGTGCGCGCGTACCACTTCGAGCCGTTCCTCGTAGTAGCGCTGGTAGGCGGCGAGGTTGAAGCGGGGGTAGTTCGTGGTGCCGAGGTCGAACCACCAGACCTCGCGGTGACGATCGACGACCGCGCCCCGGGCGTCGGGGTCGACCACGCCGAGCGTCTCGAGGACTCGAAGGGCGTGGGAGAGCGCGAGCCCATTTCGCAGGGTTGACGGGTTCGACCGCACGCCGACCCCGTTGCGAAACGTGGCCTCGGACGGGGCGATCCGTGCGAGGGATCCCACGAGCGTTCGGCGGGTCGACGCACTCTCGACGAGCTCGTTATTCTTGATCAACACGGGTGCATAGGCGTAGCGGACGCCGACCCGGCCAACGCGCACGAGTGCCTGCACCTGCGCGCGGCGAAGCGCCTCGCCGTCGCCGGGGAGCCGTGGTCCGAGGATGAGCGGGGCGCCCCCGTGGATCGCCTCCATGGTGGCGACCGAGGAGTCGACGACCACGCTCTCGGGGTGCAGTTCGATGAGATCAGAGACGACGGCGCGGCGGAGCTTCTCGGCGTCGCGACGTCGTCGCTCGTGTTCCGGTGCCGTGCGTGGCCGATCGAAGTCGTAGGGCTCACCACGGCTGAGCGCCACACGGTGCACGCAGGCGGCGATCTCGTCACCTCGTAGGAAGTCCGTCACGGCGAAAGCCTACGGTGCACGCGTTGCGAGCGCGGACGGGTCGTGCGTAGGGATGGTGAGACGACCTGTAAGCGGGGTTCTGTCCCCCCTCCGAAGAAGGGTGGGCGACCATCCATCTCAGCGATCTACCTTGGGAGGGTCTCGTTGCCGAGACCACCGGGCGCCTCCCAGCTTTGATCTTGCTCCTGGTGGGGTTTACCGAGCCGCCCCGATCGCTCGGGACGCTGGTGCGCTCTTACCGCACCGTTTCACCCTTACCGCATCCCGTTCCCCGGGAGGCGGCGGTCTGTTTTCTGTGGCACTTTCCTGCACGTCACCGTGACTCACGTTTCGCGAGCACCTTGCCCGTGGAGCCCCGACTTTCCTCACCGGACTAGTCCGGCGCGGTCGCCCAGTCGTCTCACCATCCGGTTCCAGTTTGACATACGCGATCACGGCCTCACAACCGCGTTGGGCGACACACCGGAGCGATAGCCTCGCCACGTGACTGACGCAGGAACAGCCGATCAACGCGAGATCATCGACGTCGGCACCTTCTACCAACTGCTGACCGCGCAACTCGAGTCCGCTTACGGACGCCGCCACCCGAGGTGGATTCGCGGCGAGGTGGCCAAGGTCTACGAGAAATCCCACCTCTACGTCGACCTCGTCGACGCGGGCTCGTCGTCAGACACCAAACGGCCCGTGCTCAATGCGCACTGTTGGGCGACGCAGTGGAACGTCATCAAGCGTCGGCTGAGTGACGACGGTGTAACGCTCAAGGCGGGCACCGTCGTGAATCTCTTCGGCTACGTCGACCTCTACGCGCCGTCAGGACGCATCGGATTCACCGTGACCGACATCGACGTGGCCGGGCTGTTGGGCGACGTCGCGCGTCGCCGGCTCGAGCTCATCGCGCGCTTGCGTGACGAGGGACTGCTCGAGTCGAACCGCTCGCGGCCCGTCTCACCGGTCCCGTTGCGTGTGGGACTGGTCGCCAGTCGCCAGACCGAGGGATTCAGTGACTTCACCGGTCAATTGCTTCGATCGCCGTACTCCTTTGCTATCTCGCTGGTCACGGCCGTCGTCCAGGGCGAGGCGGCCCCGGCACAGCTCGTGGCGGCGGTGCAGCGACTCGACGACGAGGGCCTCGATGTCATCTGCATCGTGCGCGGCGGCGGATCACGGGGCGACCTCGCGTGCTTTGACGACGAACGCGTCGCGCGCGCCATCGCGGCGGCCCGTACACCCGTCTACACCGGGATCGGGCACACGGGCGATGAGGCGGTGGCCGACCTCGTGGCCCACACCAGTGCCATCACGCCGACGAAACTGGGCGAGGATCTGGTCGAGATCGTCGACGAATGGCACCGGCGCAACGTCGCCGAGCCGGCTCGCCGGGTGATCGAAGCGACCGAGTCGATCGTCGAAGAGGCGACGGAGTTCCTGGGCGAGCGCCGACGGACGATGATCTTCGCGGTGCGTGACCGGCTGCGAGCCGAGCAACGCCATCTGGTCGCGACGCGCGAACGACTGGACCTCGCCGTGCGCTATACCTTCGACCGGGCGGATCGGTGGCTCGAGACCGTCCACCGCCTGTTGCAGGCCTATGACCCACAACGACGGCTCGACCAGGGGTGGTCGATCGTGTCGAAGCCAGGCGGCTCGATTGTCCGTAGCGTACGAGACGTGGTGACGGGCGACGGCGTCGTAATCCGGGTAAGCGACGGTGAGTTGACTGCGTCGATATCGACGCGAGAGGAGAAGGCCGGATGACAGTGGGTGGATGGAACGAGGCCGCGAGTGAACTCAACGCCATCGTCGCGTCGTTCGACGAGGGCGAGGTCTCCGTCGATGACTTGATCGAGAAACTGGCGAGGGCGACTGCCATCATCGAGGAGTTGGAGGCCCGACTGAGCTCGACCAAGTCCAAGGTTGAGGAGCTGGCGCCGCGCATCGCTCGAGTCGGCGAGCAGGGTGACTGAGCGCCTCTACTTCCGTCAGCTCCTCGCGGGCGTGGACTTCGCGGTTGGCGATCCCGTGGCGACCGCGATGGTCAACTACGTCTACGCGGTGGGTGACCGTGAGACCGGCGATGCCGTTCTGTTCGACCCCGCCTACCGGCCCCGCGAGTTGCTGCAGTCCCTCGAGGCTGACGGCATGACGGTGCGCGGAGTCGTCTTGACCCACTACCACGCCGACCACGCGGGTGGGACCCTCGTAGGCCACCACATCGAGGGGACGAGCGAGCTACTCGCAGTGACCGATGTGCCGGTTCACGTGCAGTCGAGCGAGTCAACCTGGGTCACCAAGGGATCGGGTGTGGAGCGCGCCAGCCTGGTCGAGCACGAGTCCGGCGACACGCTCAGGGTGGGGGCGATCGAGATCTCCCTGCTGCACACGCCGGGCCATACCCCGGGCAGTCAGTGCGCGCTGGTCAGCGACCGGCTGATCAGTGGCGACACGCTCTTCATCGACGGCTGTGGCAGGACCGACCTGCCCGGCTCGAACCCCGCCGAGATGTACCGCACCCTCACGAGTCGCCTGGCCGGCCTGGACGGGACGACCTGGCTGTATCCCGGTCACCGCTACGCCGACGCACCAACGGCGCAGCTGGACGACATCCGCCGCGACAACGCGGTCCTCGCCCCGATGACGGCATCGCAATGGCTGGCGACCTTCAGCCGATAGCGCGGCTCGACGCTTCGAGCCACGTCGTGGTCGTTGGCGCCGGTCTCGCGGGGTGGCGCCTGGTGGAGGCTCTGCGCCGTGACGGCTACCGGGGGGCCGTGACCGTGATCGGCGACGAGCGGCATCAGCCCTATGATCGACCGCCGCTGTCCAAACAAGTCCTGGCGGGCGTCGTGGCGCTTGACGACACGACCCTCGTGCACCCGGGTTCGCCGCACGACGTGACTTGGCGCCTGGGCGTGGCGGCGACGGGGCTCGACGTCGAGCGCCGCGAGGTCCAGTTGGCTGGCGGCGAGCGCGTCGCCGCCACGCACATCGCGATCGCCACGGGCACGCGTGCCCGGCGATTGGCGACAACTGCGGGTGAGCGCGTGCACGCGCTTCGCACCATTGACGACGTGACCAGTCTCAACGCCGACCTGGCGCGCGTCGTCCCGGGAGCGACGGTAGCCATCATCGGCGGCGGGTTCATTGGCGCCGAAGTGGCGACGTCGCTCACCAAGCGGGGGTATCGCGCGATCGTCTTGGAGGTTGCCGCACGTCCTCTGCTCACCGTGCTGGGCGCCGAAGTCTCGTCGTGGCTGGAGGGCCTCGCCATGGCCGCTGGGGTCGAGCTTCGCTCCAGTCAGCAGATCAAGGACGTGGTCGTCGAGGGCGACGCGCTGCGACTGCGCATCGACGGAGCGGAGGACGTCGTCGCATCGGTCGTGATCGCGGGGGTCGGGGCGATTCCGAATGTGGACTGGCTGGTCGACTCGGGCTTGCGACTTGACAACGGCGTGGTCGTCGATGGTGCACTGCAGGCGGCGCCAGGGATCGCGGCCATTGGTGACGTGGCTCGCTTCGCGTGGTCGGGGCCGGTCGGTTCGAGCGTCGCGCGAATGGAGCACTGGCAGGTCGCCAACGACCACGCCGCGACCTTGGCGCGGGCGTGGCTCACCGGTGAGCACGACGCCGGCGTCTTGGTCCCGTACTTCTGGTCAGACCAATACGGCAAGAAGATCCAGATGCTGGGACACCCGGATCCCACTGACGACGTGACCCGGGTCCACGGCGACCTCGAGACTGGGCGCTGGCTCGCGCTCTATCACCGCGGCGGCGTCGTTACCGGGATCGTCGCACTGAGCAGTCCGAGGGCCCTGATGCTCGCCAAAGCGCTCCTCGAAAGGCCGACGAGCGTGGTCGAAGCGATCGAGCGCGCACCCTGGGCGTCGTAACGGAGGCGCTCGCGAGCGGATCCGTGCGCTGGCGCAGCGTTAGAACGACACCGCACTCAGTTCGGGAATCGTCTGGGCGGCCCGGCTCACCATCGTTCGCCACTGCGTTCGAGCCGACGCGCGCTCGGCGTCACCGAGTAGGGGGTCGATCGTCCTGATCGGGTGCCAAAGCCCCTCGACGTCGTCGATGGACAGCAGTCCCGCGCCCACCAGTGCCATGAGACCCGCGCCCCGGGTGGTGGCTTCGCGCTCAGGCGAGACGGCGACGGGTCGGCCCGTGACGTCGGCGAGGTGCTGGACGAGGAATCCATTGGCCGTCATGCCACCGTCGACGCGAAGCTCGGCGATCGTGGACTGGGTCTCGAGCTCGGCCGCGTCGACGAGATCGGCTCCACGATGGGCAATCCCTTCGAGGATGGCGCGAACCAAGTGGGCCCGCGAGGACCCACGGGTCAGGCCGAAGAAGCCGCCGCGGGCCCCAAAGTCCCAATAGGGGGTACCGAGACCCGCGAGCGCCGGCACGAACCAGACGCCATCGCTGCCGGGCACCGAACGCGCGAGGGACTCACTCGATTCGACGTCATCGATGATGCCCACGGCATCGCGCGCCCAGTCGAGCGCCGATCCGGCGGACAAGACGATCCCCTCGAGGCCCCAGGTGATCGCACCACCCTGGCTACGCGCCACGATGGGGAAGCACCCGGAATCGAAGGGGTTCATACTCGCGGGACCCTCGGAGCCGCGGACCATGTTGAGCATGGCTCCCGTGCCGAAGGTGATCTTGGCGCCCGAGCGCACGATGGACTGACCGAACATCGAAGCGGACTGGTCGCCAATGAGCGCGGTGATCGGCGGCGCGTCGCGCAAAGCCGTTGCGCGCCCGTGATCGGCGATCGTGTCAACAATGTCGGGCATCATGACCGGGTCGAGCTCGAGCAGCTCCAGGACGCGAGGGTCCCAGTCGTTCACGCCAACCGAGACCAGTCCCGTGATTGCGGCGTTGGATCGGTCGGTCACGTGGCTCGCGCCCTGGGTCAGCAGCCACGCGATCCAGGTCTCGATGGTTGCGAAGCGCAGCGACGAGGCGGCGCGGCGCGCGTGAGCCACGAGCCACTTGGCCTTGGTGGCGGACTGGTTGGGCGCGAGGCGAAGCCCTTCGGCCTGTAGGACGAGGCAGTCGAGCACGGTGCGAAGATCCTGCCAGCCGAGGGTTGGGCCCACCGGCGAGGCGGTGAGCGGGTCAAAGACGAGCGTCGTGGCTCGCTGGTTCGTGACGCCAACGGCGTCGCATGGTCCGCCGTCGTCGAGTGTCTGGGCGGCCAGGTCCAGTACGACCCGACCGATCTCGGCGCCATCGAGTTCGAGCTCGCCCGGTTGGGGCGAGGTGATGGTCAGACGTTGTTGATGAACGTGCGAGACGACGCCGGTTTCCGAGACGAGTGCGGTGCGCACCGACGAGCTACCGACGTCGATCGCCAGCGCCCTCACCATGGCTCCCCGCCCAGTCCCAGCACGCCCGGATTGAGCACGTCAGCGGGGTCGAGGAGGCCCTTGAGGGCGCCAAGCACGTCGAAGCCATCGCCGAGGGCGCGGCGCACGAAGCGCGAGCGATTCCTGCCGACGCCGTGATGGTGGCTCAGGGCAGCACCCTTGTCGAGCACGGCGGTGGTGGCCGCGTCCCAGGCGGCGCGGTAGTAGTCGAGCGGATCGCCCGCGGGTTTCCCGGCGAAGGTGAAGTACAGGCACGCGCCATCGACGTAGGCGTGGGATTGGTGGACCGACGCGACGAGGGTGGACTCGACCGAGCGCAGGGCGCTCAGTGCCGCCTCGCGCACGGCCGTGAGTATCGACCACGGCCCGGAGACCTCAATGGTGTCCACGACGATGTTCGAGGCCCAGAGCGGTGCCAGGGCGCTGACGTCGTTGCGGTGCTCGAGCCAACGCGCGACCACGCCGACGTCCAGGGTCTCGGCGTCGCGAGCGACGTCACGCAGCACCGTCATCGTGGCGTCCACCATGAGGGGTTCGCCTTCGTCGAGCACGACGAGCACGCACCCGTCGACGTCGAAGTTCCGCTTCGACTCGACCTCGTCGTAGAGGCGCAGCACCGCGGGATGGGCGTCGCGCTGCAGGGTCATCCGACAGATCTCCATGCCGGCGTCGAAGTCGCTGACCCTGAGAGCGAGGCGGCGCTCGTGGGCGGGTCGGGGCCGCAACACCAGCGTCGCCTCAGTGATGACGCCGAAGGAACCCTCGGAACCCACGAAGAGCTGGACGAGGTCCGGGCCGACCGCCTGACGAGGGCCGCGACCCCCGAGGGTTACGACGTCGCCGGAGGCCAGCACCACGGTGAGCCCGCGCACGATGTCCTCGATCTTGCCGTAGCGATTCGAGTACTGGCCGGCTCCGCGACAGGCGAGCCAGCCGCCGACGGTGGCGAGGTCGAAGGACTGGGGGAAGTGACCGACCGTAAAGCCCTCGGCGTTGACGGCGCGCTCGAGGTCCGGGCCGAAGATCCCGGCCTCGGTCGAGACCGTGCCCGAGATCCGGTCCAGGTCGAGGACTCTGTCCAGTCCCGTGAGGTCCAGGGCCACGCCGCCGGTGGGTGCGACGGCACCGCCCAGGACCCCCGATCGACCGCCCTGGGCCGTGATGGCGAGTCCGAGTCGCGCCGCGACGCGAACCGCGTCTCGCACCTGGGCCGTCGAGTGCGGGGTGAGTACGACGCCGGGCCAGTGCGGCACGACGCCGCGCTGGGTGGTGGCAAGGGAGAGGGGCCACCAGTCGCGTCCGTGCTCGGCCCGTTCGACGGGATCGACGCTAAAGGGCACCCCCACCTCGGCGAAGGCGCGCAGCACCTGGTCGTCAACGGACGCCGGTGCCGATTCGGTGATTCCGTCGGGGTACGGGTCGGGCGGCGTCGGGCGCGTCACGTTAGGTCCAGGGACAGACCGGCGGCGCGCAGCTCGCGCTCGACGAGGTCGGCGTACTCGGCGAGCTGTCGTTCGATCTCGTCGTCGCCCCAGGCGAAGTCCGTGGCGACGACCCGAGCGATCCGGGGTGCGGCGGCGAGCGTGGCGCGGGCATCGTGCAAGTGGGCGCGGGTTCGCCGCGTCAGCAGGTCGACGAGTGATTGGGCCATCTCGAACTGCACGCTGTATCGAAATTCGCCGAGTACGTAGGGTTGGCTGGCGATCGGGGCGTCGCCCAGGGTCGGGTCCTGCTTGATCATCGTCAGGATCACCAGGGCGTCTTGGCCGTAGCGCCGGTACAGGTGGGTCTCGAGGTCCGTCGTCGGGCGCCACGGACCGGTGCCGTGATACCGCAGGTGCTTCGTGCGCACGGGCGATCGCCCGACGTAGCGACCGGCGGCGTTCACCGCGTCCTGGGCCATCTGCCGGTACGTCGTCCACTTGCCACCCGTGACGTGGACGACGGCGTCGCCCGAGTCGATCACCCGGTGGCGTCGTGACAGGTCCGCGGTGCGTTGCGAGAGCGTCTGGCCAGCCGCTGGCGCTAGGAGTGGCCGCAGGCCCGCCCAGACGCCCGTGACGTCGTCAGTGGTGAGGTTGGAGTCGGTGGAGGCGTTGACGGCCTTCAAGAGATAGGCGACGTCGTCAGGGTCACAGAGGGGATCGTCGAGGTCGCCGTCATAGGCGGTGTCGGTCGTGCCGACGAAGGTGTAGGGCGCGTCCTCGAAGGGCACGACGAAGATGCTGCGGCGGTCCTCGGGCACGGCGAACACCGCGGCCACGGTCGCGGGCAAGCGATCGGCGGGCACCGAGATGTGCACGCCCTTGGCCGGGGTGATGATGGTCGACGAGCTGCCCTCGGCCATGGCGATCACCTGGTCCGCCCAGACGCCGGTCGCGTTGATCACGCAACGCGTGGCGATGTCGACGGTGTCGCCAGTTCGCTCGTCGCGGGCGGTGACGCAGCGCACGCGACCGTCGGCGCCGTGCGCCAAGGCGATGGCACGCACGTAGTTCGCGACGTCGGCGCCGTAGTCGAGGGCCGCCGTGCGGGCCGCCAACAGGGCCACGCGTGCGTCGTCGCCGCGCGCGTCGTAGTAGAGGAACCCCGCGACCAATCGATCGGCGCGCAGCGTCGGCAGGAACGCCATCGCCTCGTCACGGTTGATTCGGCGGTAGCGATGCCCGATCCGCCATCCACCGGCCCAGTCGTAAAAGCGAAGCGCGGTGGCGTAGCCCTTGACGAGAGCCGTGGCGGCGACGCCGTTGGCACCGAAGAGGGGGATGAGGAAGGGGAGGGGGCGCACGAGGTATGGCGCGTTTTCGAGCAGGCGCTGTCGCTCACGGAGATTCTCGCGAACGAGTCGGAACTCCTTCTGCTGGAGGTATCGCAGCCCACCGTGGACCATCTTGGAGGACTTGGAACTCGTGCCCGACCCGATGTCGCCGCCGTCGATCAGTGCCACGCGCAGCCCGCGTGACGCCGCGTCCAGCGCCGCCCCCGCGCCGGTCATGCCAGCACCGATGACGACGACGTCATATCGCGTCGAGGCCATCGCGCGCATGGCGTCGGCGCGCGTGAAAGAAGACATGGCGCCATGTTGTCACACGGGCACGAAGTAACTTGCGTGGTGTGGAATGTGGATCCCTCGAGCGCGGCGGGGCAAATCGATGACGGGTCCGCTCACCGGTCTGAAGGTCCTCGAACTGGCCGGCATTGGCCCGGGCCCGTACGCGTGCATGCTGCTCGCCGACCTCGGCGCCGACGTACTGCGACTCGAGCGTGGCGACATCGACGCCAAGGACGCCTTCACCTGGGACCTGCTCGCCCGGTCTCGGCCGTCGGTAGCGGTGGACCTGAAGTGCGAAGCCGGGCGCCAGCTCGTGCTTCGATTGAGCGAGCAGGCCGACGTGCTGATCGAGGGGTTTCGCCCCGGCGTCGCGGAGCGTCTCGGCGTCGGGCCATCGGACGTCGCTGAGCGCAATCCGCGGCTCGTCTACGGACGGATCACGGGCTACGGGCAGGATGGCCGGTTAGCCGGGCGCGCGGGCCACGACATCAACTACATCGCTTTGTCAGGCGCGCTGTGGCCGATCGGACGAGTGGGCGAGCGACCAGTGCCGCCCCTCAACCTGGTGGGCGACTTCGGCGGCGGCTCGATGTTCCTGCTCTTCGGGGTGCTGGCCGCCGTTCTGCACGCCCGAGCCACTGGCGAGGGGCAGGTCGTGGACGCCGCGATGGTCGATGGCTCGGCGTCGATGATGACCATGACCCACGCCTTTGAGAATCTGGGCTACTGGACCGAAGAGCGTGGCGCGAACATCCTCGACACTGGTGCCCCGTTCTATGAGGTGTACGAGACCAGCGACCACCGCTACGTCGCCGTCGGCGCGATCGAGCCGCAGTTCTACGCCGAGCTCTTGCGAGGGCTGGCACTGGATCCTTCGACGTTGCCACCCCAGATGGACCGCGAGTCGTGGCCGGGCGTGAAGCAGCGGCTGGCGGCCGTTTTCGCCAGCAAGACCCGCGACGAGTGGGAGTCGATCTTCGTCGACACCGACGCGTGCGTCACGCCCGTCCTTTCACCCCGCGAGGCGGCCGAGCATCCGCTCAACGTGGCGCGAGGCGTGTTCGAGGTCGACGGCACCGTGCAGCCTGGTCCCGCACCGCGATTCTCGAAGACTCCCGGGGCGATCGGCGACCCACCGGGACTGGCGGGATCGGGCACGCGTGCGGGTTTAGCTCGATGGGGCATGGCGAGTGCCGACGTCGAGGCATTCCGCTTGGCGGGTGCCTTCGGCGCGCCGGCGGCTCCCGCGACAGACGAAACCGTCTAAGACAACACGGCGCACCGCGTGGAGGCCGCCGCGAGGACCGCTCGATGCAGGCTCAGCGGCATGACCGGCGTTCGCGACGCTACCGCGTCACGGCGTCACGGCAGTCCGGTCGGCTAGATGTTCACCACGGGGCACGTGAGTGTGCGCGTGATCCCCGGTACGCGCTGAATCGCGCCGACGATGAACTTGCCGAGGTCATCGACGCTCTCGGCTTCGCACCGCACGATGACGTCGTAGGGACCGGTCACTTCGAAAGACTCGATAACGCCCGGCACGGCCCGAGTCGCCGTGACGACGTTCTCACTGGAGCCGATTTCGGACTGAATCAAGATGTAGGCCTGAACCGCCATGGTGAACCTTTCCCTGTCGCGTCCATCCATATTGCCCGGTTTCCACCGACGACGCTAATCCCCGCGAAATCGGCGCCCGATATGCCACTGGAAGCAGTAGTCGCATCGATAGGAATTGAGGTCGACGCCGTTGAGCGTCCAGGCCAACTGTGCGGCACTTTGTGCCTCCGCCTGTGTCCGATACGGCTGCTTGGGCGTCCCGTCACGGGTGAAATGGGACGCCACACGCCCGAGGGGTCGGGTCGATGGTCGTCGTCGGCGTCGCGGCATGACGCTACGAGGTTAGCGATGACGGTCGGTAACATACGTACTCGTGAGCAGCACCGACGCCGAGATCCGCGAATCGACGGCCGCCGTCACCGATGACGGTGACCACGACCGGTTCGCCCACCTAGTCCTCGAGGGCTATACGCCCGAAGGCGGCGAGTTCGTTCCCATCGGGAACTCGGTCGTCGAAGGGATCATCAACGCGACGCCCGTGCAGGCGCTGTGCGGCAAGGTCTGGGTCCCGGGCCGCGACCCGAAGAAGTACCCGATCTGTCCGACGTGCAAGGAGATCGCCGCCTCGTTGGGGTGGTCGCCATCGTAGGGACGGCGACGGGACACTGGGGCGAGCCGCGATGACGCGACGTCGCGCGCTTGTCCTGCGCCACCACCTCGAAGATCGCCCCGGGCTCGTGGGTGACGCGTTGATGGCCCGCGGATTCGACCTCGACGTGAACCTCTTTGGGCAGGCGAGTCCCACGCCCTCGCTGGAGGGTGTCGACCTCGTCGTCATCCTCGGGTCGAGCTCGGCCGTCTACGACCGCGACGTCGAGCGAGCCTGGTTCGCCCGCGAGTTGGCACTCATCGAGCGGGCCGACCGATTGGGTATCTCGGTCTTTGGGATCTGCTTTGGCGCTCAAGCGCTGTGTCGGTCCTTCGGCGGCGTCGTCAAGCCAGGTGACAGTCCCGAGATTGGCTGGTACAGGGTCGTTCCAACTGCCGACTCGCCGATCGTGCCGGGTCCGTGGTTCGAGTACCACTTCGACGTGTGCACGTTGCCGGTCGCGGCGACGACGTGGGCGACGACGAGTCACTGCGTGCAAGCGTTCGCCATCGGCCGGCACGTCGGCGTGCAGTTCCACCCCGAATTGGACGCGGCCCAACTGAGTGACTGGTTCGGTGCCGGGGGCGACGACGCGCGCACGCTGGGCTACGACCCGACGGCGCTCATCGAGCAGACGAGACGCGAGGAATCTGGCGCGCGCGAGCGGGCCGTGGCGCTCGTTGACGTCGTCATCGCCCACGCGGCGGCCTTCGGACCGAACGCGACGACCGAATCGGCCACCTAACGCGACGACCCTCGGGCGCGACGCAGTGGCGTCGCGGTGGCTGCCGAGGCGGTCTCGGTAGGATACGGCCGTGCCCGACCCCACCGCCGAAGAACGAGTCCGTATCGAGCGACCAGCGACGGGGGGTGGCGTCGGTCGTCTGGGCGATGGCCGAGTGGTCTTCGTGCGCGACACGCTGCCGGGCGAGCTCGTCGAGGTCACCATCGAGCAACGCACGTCGTCCTTCGCGCGGGCCTCGCTGCGGCGGGTCCTTGAGCCGAGCGCAGATCGCGTCGCGGCGGCCTGCCGATTCTCCGGGGCTGGCGGGTGTGGCGGTTGCGACCTGCAACACGCGTCGAGTTCGGGCCAAACGTCGTGGAAAGAGGCGGTCGTGGCTGAACAGCTGCGTCGCGTCGCCGGGTATGACGTCGCGCCGAGCCTGGTGCTGCCGCCGTCGCCACCGCACGGCAGCCGCACGCGACTTCGTTGCGCGGTCGATGACAAGGGCCGACTCGCCCTGCGCGCGAGCCGGTCCCACACGCTGGTACCGGTGAACCCCTGTTGGCTGGTGGACCCGCGTGTCGCAGAGGCCTTCACGACGACGTGGTCCCGGGCCGAGGAGGTCGAGTTGCGCGCCATCGGCGACGCCGCTCCGTTTGCCGTGGTCAAGCGCCCCGCCGGCCGCTCCGTACGCTATGACGTCTGCGATCTGCGGGGCCACCGAATCGACCCGGCACCGATCTCTCGGGTCCTCGTCAGCGGAACGCACTACAACGTCTCGCCCCAATCGTTCTGGCAGTCGCACGTCGACGCACCGTCCATGCTTCTCGATCGCGTGACGTCCCTGGCGGGTTTGCAACGCGGTGATCGCGTCGTCGACCTGTACTGCGGCGTCGGACTCTTCGCGGTGGCGCTGGCGGCCTTCGTTGGACCCGGGGGACGGGTCGTTGGCGTGGAGTCGTCACCACACGCCGTGCGCGACGCGCGCGAGAATGGCACTGGCCACAGCGGTTTACGCATCCGTCAAGCGATGGTCACCGCTGACGCTGCGCGCAACCTGATCGGAGCCGGTGATGTCGTAGTGGCCGACCCGCCGCGCGCCGGACTGGCCAAGGGCGTCGCCGCGGCCATCGTCGAGCAGCGCCCGCGAAGGGTCGTCTACGTGTCGTGTGACGCCGCAACCTTCGCGCGTGATCTTAAGGTCTTCTTATCCGGTGGATTTTCGGTGTCCCATATGGAGATACTCGACCTTTTCCCCATGACCGAGCACGTCGAGCTCGTCGCACTACTTGACATCCACCCCTAGGTGCGCGACCATGAATTTGAAGTCCGGCCATCGGACGTCGAAGGGGGTCAGTAATGCTGAGCAAGTTGGACCACCACCACCGTGTGACACTGCAGAAGTTGTTCACACACCCGTTGAATCACAACATTCAGTGGCATGACGTCTGTTCGTTGCTCGCCCGCTTCGGGGTCGTGCACGAGACGCATCGGGGGAACTGGGCGGTGACGGTGGACGGCGAGACAATCTCGTTCGGATCGACTCGGACCCGGGACCTCACCGAGGACCAGGTGGTCAAGGTTCGCAACTTCGTTCGCACAATGGGACTCACGCCCGAGGCAATGAACGCCGCCTAGAGCGGGTACCGTAAGGGGCCGTGTCTCGGCTCCCGTTCATCCTGCTACCGCCGTCCGAGAGCAAGGCGCTTGGTGGAGCCGCGCGGGGCCGCACGAGTGCGCTTAGCGGCCTACTTGCGGACCAGCGCGAGTCGCTCGTTGCGTCACTCGCCGCGCTTAGCGGCGACCGTGCTGCCGTCGAACGCCTCACTCGAGTGCGAGGTGCGCTCTTGGAACGGGCGAGTGACAGCATTGAGCGACTCGTGGCCGGTGACGCGGCGCTCCTGGCGACGTGGCGCCGATATACCGGCGTGGTGTGGACCCACCTCGAACCCTCCACGTTGACGCCGAGCCAGCGCCGGCGGATCCTCGTACCGTCGGCGCTCTACGGCGTGACCGCGGGCGAGGATCCGATCGCCGACTACCGGCTCACTTTCCACGCGACCGTCGCCGGCTGCGGCCCACTGGGCGCCTTTTGGCGCGACCCGGTGACCGACGCGGTGCGTGCGGTGGCGGGGCATTCGCCCATCGTTGACCTGTTGCCCGCCGAGCACCGACGTGCGCTCGACCTCGAGCGCCTGGCCGGCGCGACGCGCCTCATCGCCGTACGATTCCAGACGGCCGACGGCAACCGGGCGATCGGCCACGCGGCGAAGGCCGTCAAGGGCGTGCTCGCCCGTCGGCTCTTGGTCGACGGGCTCGCCGCATTGGATTCGTTCGTGTGGGGCCCTTGGCGCGGCGCAGTGCTCGACGATCGCGTGGCCGTGATTAGGGCGTACGGGGTCTAGGCAGTGTCTAGGCTCGGGACATGGAGTCTTCACCGATCGTTATCGAGGAGCGGCTCCGGTCGGGTCGTTTGACCGCGATCCTGCTCGCGGTCAGCGCGGTGGCCGCGGTCGCTCCGTGCCGCCGCCGTCACTTCCCGGTGAGTCGAGCGAGAGCTGCGCTGTCGGCGGTCATCGTCGCGGTCGTGGCGACGCTCGCGTCGCGCATAGTGGCGCGAGTCGTTCAAACGCCAGACGGTCGGCGCTTCGAGGTTGTCTACGGCCCCGGTGGCCTGATTCGCCAATCGTTCGACGCCGCCGACATCGAGCGGGCGGAGTCCGGGACGCTCTCGCCGCTGCGCACTGGCGGCTGGGGATATCGCGGCAGCCTCGCCGTGCTTCGTCGGGCGGCGGTCGTCACGCGCGGCGGAGACGCCCTGCGGCTGGAACTTTCCGGGGGTCGGCGCTTCGCCATCACCGTCGACGATCCAGCGGCCTTCGCCCAAGCACTGAACGCGGACTGATCGAACCTGAACGTACGACGCCGAGTGCCGTGGGGCGGGCTCGCCGTTCGCGTCACGGTGGATTGGTCAGCGCTAAACGGGGGAGAGTCCGAGTACGAGTTCGCCCAGCTGGCGTGGGCTCTCGATCAGCAGCGCCGCTCCCGCACGTTCCAGTTCATCGGGGCTGGCGTATCCCCACGTCGCGCCGACGCCCAAGAGGCCGTGTTGCTGGGCCGCGACGACGTCGAAGCGGCGGTCGCCCACCATCCAGCCATGGTCGAGCGGCGCATCGGTTCGCGCGATGGCCTCGCCCACGATGACGTCTTTGGACGTGAGCAGCCCATCGAGCGATGCGCCAGCGACCACCGAGAAGAAGGTCGCGATCGAGAGAGCCGACAGGATCTCGTTGGCGAAGTCAACGCGCTTCGCAGTTGCCACGACGAGCGGAACCCGCTCGGCCGCGAGGGACGCCAAGAGATCACTGACGCCGCTGTAGAGCTCGCAACGGTGGACGCCCTCGTTCTGGTAGTGCACCCGGTACCGACGCAGCGCGTCGTCCAGTTGGTCGCCCCTGAATCCCAGCTGGCCGAATGAGTAGTCGAGCGGCGGGCCGATGAAGGTACGAAGCAGCGATCGGTCGACCTCGCGGTCGAGGTCGTGCAGCGTCGCTTCAAAGGACCACAGGATCCCGTCGGCCGAGTCGACCAAAGTGCCGTCCAAGTCGAACAGCAGTACCGACGGGCGAAGCAGTTCCAGTCGTTCGGCGGCGGTCACGAGAACTCAGGCTACCGGTGTCGCATCGCGGTTCGCCGTTGAGGGGAACCGCGGGCCACGTAGCAGCGACGCGAGCGCCGCCGCGAGCGACAGCGCGACCGCGACCGCGAAGACAATGACGAGTCCGTCGTGGAAGGGTCCGGCAATGAGCTGTGGAAAGAAGCGCGGCCCGACGAGTCGACGCGCCTGGGCCGGGGGCAGCTTGGAGAGGACGCCGCTCGGCGCGAGCAGCAACCTGAGCGGATTGAGGCCCAGCACCGAGGCGAAGAGCGAGGAGACGGGTGGCAGGGTGCTCACGTGAACGGCGATGGCGTGGGGAACGCCGTGGTGTTCGAGCCCGCCGCGCAGTGTGGACGGGAGGTGTCGCGCGAGCCCCGTGATCATCAGTGAGAAGAAGACGCCGATGGACAGCGCCGTGCCCGAATTCTGAAAGGTGGCGCGCATACCTGAGGCGACGCCGCGGTCCTCGGGGCGCACGCTGCCCATGATCGAGGACGAGTTGGGTGCGCTGAACATGCCAACGCCAACGCCGAGCAGGAAGATCAGAAGGGCAAAAACGGCGTAGTGGAAATTGAGCGGTAGCACGAGCAGTCCGCACAGGCCGAGTGCGGTCACGAGCATGCCGCTGGTGGCAAAGGGCCGGGCGCCGTATCGATCAGAGAGGTGCCCGGCTAGCGGTCCGGCAACGAGAAAGCCGCTGGTCAGTGGCAGGAGGAAGATCCCGGCCCAGAGCGGCGTCGAACTGAACGAGTGCCCGTGCTCGGGCAGCCAGATCCCCTGGAGCCAGATGATGAGCACGAGCTGGAGACCGCCCTGAGCGAGGCTCGAGAGTAGACCCGCCACGTTGGCGGCGGTGAAGACGCGAATCCGAAAGAGCCGCCGTTGGAACATGGGACTCGCCGTCGCTCCCTCGATGAACCAGAAGATGACGAGCAGGGCAAGGCCGCCGAGGATCAGACCCCAAACCGACGGATTGGCCCAGCCCATGGTCTGTCCGTCGTAGGGCTGTACGCCGTTGGTGACGCCGATGAGGATCATGCCGAGGCCCACCGCGAAGGTGAGGTTGCCCCACCAGTCGATGCGACCAACGCTGCGCTGGCCGTTGTCGCGCAGTTTGCGATAGGCCCAAACGGTGCCGAACACCCCGACGGGCACGTTCACCCAGAACACGAGCCGCCAGTCGATGGCCGCCAGCAGGCCGCCGCCGATCAGCCCGATGAACTGACCGCCGAGGGCGGCGATCTGGTTCACGCCCAGGGCGAAGCCTCGCTGGTCGGCGGGGAAGGCGTCGGTGAGGATGGCCGCGGAATTGGCCGCGAGCATTGAACCGCCGATGGCTTGGAGGAAGCGCCAGCCGATGAGCCACTGCGCGCCGTGGCCGCCGAGGAATGGATCGAAGGAGAGCAGGATCGAGGCGACCGTGAAGACGACGAACCCGGCGTTGTAGATCCGGACCCGTCCGTACAGGTCGCCGAGGCGGCCGACCGTGACGACCAAGGCCGCTTGTACCAAGCGATAGCCCATGATCATCCACAGCAGATACGAGACGTTGCCGGCGGCGAGAGGATTGAGGTGAATGCCGCGGAAGATCGCGGGTAGTGAGATCAGGACGATCGAGCCATCGAGCGCCGACATGAAGACGGCCATCGTGGTGTTCGAGAGCGCGACCCACCGATAGCGCGAGTTCTCCTCGATGGCCGCCGTGGGGCTCTCCACCTCGGCGACGTCGCCGATCACGCGCCGAGCCGACGAGCCAAGCGCTCGAGGTACGGGACGGCTGCTTGCAACTGACGCAACTCGTGCTCGTTCAACTCACTCGCGAGCGCCCTTTCGATGATCACGTCGCGAGCGCTACGACGAGCGACGAAGATCGAACGTCCAGCGGCTGTGATCGACAGGATGATTCGTCGGCGATCGTGCTCGTCCGCCGTTCGCTCGACGAGTCCTCGGGCTTCGAGCTTGGCGAGAGTCGCGCCCATTGATTGGGGGCTTATTCGTTCCAACCGAGCGAGCTCGGCTGCGGACATCGAACCTCCTCGATCCAAGTGCGCGAGGGCGGCCAGCTCCGGTGTGGCGAGATCATCGTCGAGCTGTAACTTGCGCAACTGTCGGATGAGTAGCCCCACGCCGATGCGTAGTTCGCCAGCCACTGCCGCAACGTCGACCGACTCAACCATAATAATCAGTCTAGCCTTATAAGGTTGCCTGCGTATATGTGATGGCTCGATCGACGGTAGGTTGCGCGCGCGACACGACGCACCCGTAAGTAGGTGGCAATTCGAATCGGTGGTGGATCGACTCCGGAGTAGACGCGTGGCACCGTCGAGCGTCGTCAAATTGGCAGAGCGACGGCCGTTAACTTCTGGCGTCAAACCCGAAGGTCATGCAGTGAAGTGACTCGAGTCCGTCGCGCGGACCGAGTTTGTAACTACCCCGCCACCCGGTTTCGTGCACTGCGCATAGTGCTTCAACGCTGGCTTGTTCGTGGAGGTGCAGTCACCCCAGGCGAAACCGTGGCTGGTTCGTCTCGAAGCGTTCCAGATCGGTGTTCGCCCTGGTCCGCAGCGCTGGACGGTGCGCGACGAGATCCTGGCGGTGTTGCCCGAGCTGATCAATGAGCGCGGAGAGTTCCGGTTGGGGGACCTCGTAGCCCGCCTGAATCCGGACGACGACCTACGTCGGCGGTGGGCGGTGGAGAAGGCGTTGGCTCGAATGTCGGACGCTTCTGCCGGGGCGCTTGCGGTCAAACGGTTCCGAATGGGACGTTATCGTCGTTTTTAGAAGACGGGAAGCACCTCGAGTAGCCGTTCAATGGTCGGCAGCGCTTCTCGCACTGTCTTAATGTCGTCACGAACCTCTTCAGCGGTGATCTCCTCGGCCCCCACCGGAGGGTATTCAACATTGTTCCGTGACCGTCGCATGCGGTCGTACGCTCTGAGAAGGTTGTCAGCTTGAGGCGATAATTGTGCCTTGAGACAGTCGTGAATAACAATGTGCCCACCTTTCGATGTCGCACGAAGACCTTGCACGGCCAAGAGGGCGACAAGAGCCTTTCGCATTGCGTCATACACGAGCGTGTATGCACCCTCTAAGTCGTGTTCAATAGTCTTCTCCGCCGAATTCAGGTGATTCCGCGGGATACGCAAGGTCTGTCCGTCGTATGTAGTTGCGGGTATTCGTTGGAGTTTCCCTTCTTGAATCAATCGCTCGACCTCAGCACGTCCCTTATCCCACGGCGACATCGCGCTGACCTCCCTTGTGCAGAGATACCAGTGGACGGCTCTTTAAGGATGAGAGGAACGCATTGTCCTTGGGCGGTGTGTCCCAGGTTTCGCGATCGATTCTTCGGATGTTCACGGGGCGTCGAAGTCGACTCTCCGCCTGTGCGGCGACATCATCGAGGACTTCACGACTTGCGTCTCCCACGACGAGAACGTCGACGTCGTCCGGAACGTGGCCGCCTTCGCCGCTGTACCGTGCGGCCCACGATCCATAAATGAACGCCTCGCTTATCCCGGAGACGTGATCTAGGAGCTCGGTGAGTACGGGCAGCGGTCCGAACGTCACCATCAGAAGTTCTTGGAGGGCTCGTGCAACTGGTGATTCGGAAATGGCTCGCAGAAGCCGAACGTTTCCCACTCGCCGATTTGCCACGAACCCTGAGTCAGTGAGCCTTTCGGACTCGTAGTGAATCATCCGAGCACTCGTACCAAGGAGTCTCGCCAGCTCGGATAGGGAGTACTCCTTGTCCGGGTGCAGATACAGCAGTGAGAGGAGATCACCTTGGAGTCGAGACCGGAGCAAGGGGAGCAGAGGAGGGGCAGTAGTTTTCATAACCTGTAATGTACTTTACACGATTCGTAAAGCACTCATCCAGATCAATT
The DNA here is from genome assembly GCA_021784205.1 of Actinomycetes bacterium. Next base: position 9,946 of record JAJXTB010000007.1, on the reverse strand, counting down.
CGGCTGAGTCAGACCCAACTATAGAGAATACCTGATCAAAGCGGTTGTGGAGCCAGTTCGGCTTTTAGACCGGACACCTGGTGCGCAAAAAGGGGGCACTGACCTCTCGCGTCAAACCCGGGTCCGACACCGTGCGGACCCGGGTTTGTTCGGCCGGGTCACCGCCACTTCTTCTGCGTAGATCTTGACAGAGCTGGGATCGTTGCCGAGGGATGCTCGATGTGGCGACCGAGATTGCGATAGAGCCAGTGCGGGGTTAGAGACCCAGACCCAGCGGGATCTCCACGCAGTCCAGGTAGAGGTCGATACGCGGGAGCTCCGCCTCACCATTGACCCTCATCCGTACCGAGAGCACTCCGAAGTCTCGGTTCCCGCTCGTGGTTCCCAGCTCGATCGTCGCCCCTACGGGCAGTGGCCAGTAGCCGGGGATGCGTGTGACGATGTCGTGGCCGTCGTTTACACGGACAAAGGTGATGGCGTGCTCGTAGAGGTCCGTCACGTAACGAAGCGTACGACTGGAACCTCGCCTGAGCGTGGATGGGCAGAGCGGTTAGACCCATCGGCCACGCCGGTTTCCGGCACAACTTTCCACTGGGCGAACCGTGATGACACATGGGAACAGTCATCGCCGTAGTCGTAATGCTCTTCATCCTCATTCCGATCATCGTGAACTCAGTGACCAAGACAGCTGGCGTCATTCAAGGAAGGGATCGCTGCGTAGCGTGTAAGCGCCGGATCAAGTTCGCTGGCGGGTCCTTCGCGTCCACTTGCTCACGATGTGGAACTGTTCAGCCCGACCCGGCTGCGAAGCGCGTTGAGAAGATCATGGCGCGGGTTGGGTTTCGACTCAATGATGATGAGCGCGCCCGAATGATTGGCCTTGCGATCTTCGAGGACATCAAGGGTCATGTCCTACTCACCACCAAGCGCGTGCGTTTTCGTCCTAATGGGCCCGACCCACAAGAGCAGAACTGGCAGCTCGCGCGCGTGACCACCGTGATCAACACAACCGACTCGCCCGGATTTGGCCTCAAGAGTGGCGACGAAGTCCTAGCTCGATTCCGCTGCCCCTCGTCTCGCAAAGGGGAATGGTTCGAGGCGGTCTTAGACATGACCAATAGCCTCGATAACAAGATCGATCGAGCTCAGTGGAAGAAGACCACTTCGCCCGCTCCCGAGACACCAACAGAGGACGAGGCGAAGTAGTCGCAAGAGAAATCAGAGACCTCTGCTCACTCTGTATTGCTCCCATCCCGTTCGTACGGAAGTGCCGTCGTCGGGCCGACCACCGACGAAGAGTCGAGCCGTCGTCCAGAGTTCGGCAACAAGGTGACACAGCTTTTGGCAATGAGGCCCAACGGTGGCGCGGCCTTGCTGGCCCGCTACTTCTCAGCCGACTGCTGCCGAGCTCAGCGGCTACCTACTGGGCGCCAGCTTGTGCGATGAGCAGATCCCAGTTCCCGTGGGCGTTGTTGAGCTGCGTCTCTCCGACAAGGGCGTAGTGCCATTCGTGCGCCACGTCGCTGCTGTCAGAGGCGAAGCGCGCCCACTCCTCGGCCATCTCCTTCTTCTGCTGAACCAGAGCATCATCCATCTCGTTGTCAGCCTTGGTCTCGATGAGCCAGTAGGAGCCGTCAGCGTGCTCAGCAGCGAAGTCGGGATAGTAACTCTGGCCCCGGAAGTTGATGACGACGCCGTCACTTCGATGGAGACGCACCCATCGCTTGATGCGACTGCTGGCTTGGTCAAGCAGTAGTGCCATCTGTCGTTCGGGGTCGCTGTCGAACCACTCAACGGCAACCATCGAGCGCTGCCAGCCCTCGTAGGCGGTGGGGCTTGCCTTATCCACCTTCTGGTAGAGGTTCGACGTGACGGGGCGGCTATTGACCCGGTTTACTTCCAGATAGCGCTCCGTGACGGTGATCTGTTCTGCCCCGGGCACGGAGCGATACCTGGCGCGCAACGTCTGCTCGATGGTGTCGAGCGCCGTGGAGAAGAACGCCGAGAGCCGCTTCTCGGCCTCTTCACCGAGACCCTTCACGAAAGCATCGACGAGGCGTTTGGCGGCGTTCAGCTCTGAGGGGACCTGCTTGACCAGGCCGAGGTTCATCATCGCTGAGACCAACGCTTCCTTGCCTTGACCAAGATCCAGCGAGAGCACCGACGCCTTTACGATGTCCGCGGCAGCAACCGGACGCACTTCGAGTGCGCCTCCGGGCGTCTGGACGACTTCGAGCTTGTTGCGGCTGAGTACGTCTTCGGGGTTGGCCGCGAGGCTACGACCGATGAGCTCGAAGTCCTCGTTCTTCACCTGTGACAGCGAGAACTGGCCCGGAGCAAAGGTGCGATGGACCACCGGCACCGCGAAGGCCGGCATCGTGGGGTTGATGTGGATCACGTTCTTCATTGAGAGGTTCTCGCGCTCGACCTCTCGCTTGCGGGCTTCCACGTCGGCGAAGCGCAGCACCGGTCCACTAACCCCTGGCAAGGTCGTTGGTAACACCGCGGGTCCTTCGGGGGTGGTCGCCGTGCTGCTGGCTGGGTCTGATGCCTCACCAGTCCCGTTGGAACCAGCCTCGACCTCTTCGGCGACACCCGACGAGGGGTTGACGACGACGGACGAAGTCCTCTGTCCGATCAGTTGCTTGATCAACGCGGAGGCGTTGCGCAGGAGGTCTTCGTAGCGATCGTGACCGAGCACCTCGACCGTGTCGAGCATCTCGTGGCCAGTGAGTTCACCGAAGGGCAATCGCAGGCCTCGACCCAACGTCTGCTCGGTGAGAACCCGAGACGCGAGAGCACGTAGGGCACAGATGACGTAGATGTTCTTGACATCCCAGCCCTCTTTGAGTTGGTTCACGGACACGATGGCGCGCACTGGACTGGTGGGGTCTTCGACTTGGTCGAGGCGTTCGAGAGCATCGTCGGCAGCCTCTGAGTGGACTTCGAGCACGGCGTCCTCGTATTGGGGGCCGAAGAAGTTAGGGCGGCGAAGGATCTCAGCCACTTCGGTCGCATCGTCGATGGTCTGGCAGACGATGAACATCACCGGGTTGATGGGTCTGCGACCAGTCGCCCGGCACCACTGTTCGACGGCCTCGCGCTTGTTGCGCAGCAGCTCCATCGCGTCTGCCAACTGGATCTCGATGTCCTTGCGGTCATCCTTGCGCCCAACAAGCATCGGGACTTTCACCAGTCCGTCGCGTATCGCCTCACCCAGTGAGTAGCGATACGCGAACTCTGCGTCGGGGGTCTTGGGGCTCGGGGTCGCGGTGAGACCAATTAGCGCGACCGCGTCGAGCTCGCGGATGGCCTTTGAGAACGCTGGCCCGTAGTAAGCGTGGTGCTCGTCGGCGAGCACCACGAGGTCGCCCGCCGCTTGGAGATACTTGTACAGGCCTTGACCGATGCCCTCGTGGAAGTCGCGGACGCGCCGCGAGGCCTTCTCCTTCGGTTTGATGAGCTGCTGAACGGTGAAGACGAACAGCTTGACCTCGCTGTCGTCAGCCAGGGCTGCTGCGGCGTCGCATCGTTCGAAGGTGTCGCTCGTGATGATGAGAGGACTCGTAGTGCGTCCGGGGATGGACCTGGCTGTCCCAGCAGAGAAGTTGGCGATCGTCTTGGAGAGGATGGCCCGAGACGGGGTCACGACTACGATGTTGCGCACCCCACCGGCTGCGACGTAGTCGATGATGCTCGCCGCGATGTAGGTCTTGCCTACTGCTGTGGCCATGTCGAGCACAACCTCGAACGGTTCGCCGTTTGCTTGATCGAACTTCTTGGCGACCGCGGTCAGCCCCTTCACGTTGGGGGCACGCAGGTCCAAGTTGGCGGCGATCTCCTGGATAGCGCCCTCATCAAGCGGCAGGGAGTAGTGGTTCTTCATCAGCTGGCTTCCAGTCCATCGAGTACAAGTTGGACAACCTCTGAACGGCGAGATGACAGTCGGGCAAGGTCCCGCGGGACTTTGCGCACACGAGACCCGGGGGCCAGGCTGCGCACGAGATCCTCAGCGCCAGGTTCACAGGCGGTCGCAACCACGGTCACGCGCTCTTTGTCTTGGAGAGCACCAGTGACGAGCCGGGCGATGTCGTCGTTAAGTACGCCGTCCACCACGCACAGACGCATACGTCCCTTTGCTCCCGAGAAGAACCCGTTCGGTTCGTAGTCGAAGCCGAGCTGCGCGGCCACACTCTCCGCCAGTTGTCCGGCGGTCACGGTCTCGCTCAGAAGGACCGTGTGGTCCAGCACCTCGTAAACCGATGGCGCCACATCGAGAACGCGAAAACCACCGCCACTTTCCCAGCCAACCTGTTCTGTAACCCCACCAGGGTCACTGCCGCTAACCACCATCTCCAACCGCGGGAGGGTATAGGTAGCGATGTTCTCAGCCGACCACTCAGCGGTTACCCACCGCCGGCCCATCTTGTGTGCGACAGCAGCAGTGGTTCCAGAACCCGCAAAGCAGTCCAGAACGATGTCGTCACTCTCGGTAGCTATCTCGATGATGCGCTGCATCAGGCGCTCCGGCTTCGGGGTGCCAAAGGGTGTCACCCCCGGGAACATCGCACGGAGATGCGCCTTGGCTTGCCGCGAGGTGTGAACGTCAGTCCAGATGGTTGGCCACGGCCGTGTAGGTGTGTCCGGGGCCCACTCCCGAGTGTAGGGAACCCAACGGTCTGTGTCCGGATCGATCGGATCAGGGCGCTTCTTCCATACGAGCTCGTTGCTGGCGACGAGGGCTTCGACTGCGTCTTTGCCCATTGCCCACCGAGCTTCGCGCCCATCATCGTGGATGGGCCAGCACTCATTCCCATCGGGATCAGTGATGGGGAACCACATCGTAGGACGGTCTGCGCGCAGCGAGTTCTTCCCGTTCTTCTTCAAGAGCCGGTCACGGTATCGCTTCCCGTGGGCGTCAACTTGGCCGTAGGCACCGAGGATGCTTTCGTCACCCATTGGAGTCAGTTTGAGCAGGGGCTTGTTCTTCGCATAGCAGTGGATGAACTCGTGGTCGGTGGTGACTGCGACCTTGTTGTCGTTAGGGCTGTCCACCTTTTGCCAGATGAAAGTGGCGACGAAGTTGTCGATCCCGAAGACCTCGTCAAGCACGAGACGCGCCCGATGCTGTTCAGCATCGTCGAGATGGACCCACACTGACCCATTGGGTGCTAAGAGCCGTTTGATCTGACTGAGGCGGTCCCTCAACATCGTCAGCCACACCGAATGCTCTAAGCCGTCGTCGTAGTCATCGAACGCCTGGCCCGTGTTAAACGGAGGGTCGATGTACACGAGCTTGACCTTGCCCTCATACTGAGCGGTGAACTCAGGGATGCGAAGCAAACTCGTGAGTGCGTGAAGGCTGTCGCCGCGAATCAGCAGGTTGTCCTGGGCGCGGTTTCTGTCACCGTGGACTTGGCCAACAGACTTCACGTCGTTGAGCAGTCGGACCTCGGCGACCCGGTAGTCAGACGGCTCCACCCATTCGTAGGTGCCGTCATCATTAGCGAGAAGACGCAGGTGCTTGTTGGTCCACGTCAAGGCCAGGGCACCAGTGTGCTTCTCGGTCATAAGGGTCTCACTCCTTCCTCGTAGTGGAGAACAGTCCAGTATCGCCTCGTCGAAACCGTAGCCTGACCACGAACCAGAACGCCGCTCGAAATAGGTGCCGTAGAGCGGTCGAAAAACGAGCCCGAATGGTTCATAAGGATCAGCTGTAAAGGCGCTCGTTGACGTGTCCCGGCGGGCGAGCACGTCGCGGATGGGTCAGCGCGGCACGCGTCGTGGAGACCTGCTCTTGGAGGCTGCTCTGGGTGAAGAGCAGCCAGTCGGCGAGGTCGTCATAGGCCGGATCAGAGTTGCGCGCGGCCAGCACGTCACTCGCTGCCGCAAAGGCGCCGTCGAGATCGCCCAGTTCAGTCAGGCGCTCGACAGCGAGCAGGGCCAGGCGGGGGTCAGCGAGATGAAGCTGTTGAGCGATGCCCTGATCCACCACGGTGAACGCCGCCTCGTCGTGTCCGCCTTCGAAGTGATGCGCCGCAACGCGCCACAGGGCGTAGGCCAGTACGTCAGGGTGGTGACGCCACGCGTTGAGCGGTCCGCGCGCACTGGGGCGAAGAAGGTCGCGGATGCGCTCGTGGTCCAGCACTCCGCGCTCTCCCAGCGTCACGAGCTCCGCCACCGCAACCACAAGAACGTCGCGCGGACAGGGCTGCCCCTCTCGACACGAGGGGCACGAGGTCTCACTCGATGTCGTATCGCACGGCGGGCTCTTAGCGATGCGGTCGCGCACCCCCGTCCACCATCGCAGAGCACTTCGCACGGGCAGCGCGGGGGACGTCAGGTCCGACCCGGCGAGCAACTCGAGAGCTGCGCCGACCAAGGTCCCAGGCTGGCCCGGCTCGACCAGGTGGGCCAGGTCTTCCATTAAAGGGCGCAGCAGCGCAGCACCGTTCGCCGCCGCGGCAGCGCGGGCCTCATCGCGCGCGTAGGGACAACGCAGCTGGGCACACTCCGCGGCCAGGTCGAGCCACGCCTCGGCCTCGGGACTGGCCGGCTGGACGGGGGAAGTCAGCGGAAGTGCGTGACGCATCAAGTGCTCGGGAGGCGGCGCACCGTGTCTGCGACTACGAGCTCGGATGTGAGCGGGACCTCGCGGCTCGCGGGTGGTGCCACCGTTGGCCGCGTCGAGCAGGGCGTCGAGCGACCAGAAGACACGGTGCTCAGCGGCGTGTCGGAGCAGCTCGATGAGGGCGTCCGCCGTGGAGCGCGCGTCGTCACGCGCGTTGTGCGCCGCGTCCGGCTTCGCCACTCCCGTCAGTTCGCACAGCCGCTCCAAACTCACGTAGCCGGACTTGGGCGCCCCCGGGTAGTCCGTGACGCGCGCGAGACGCTGTGTATCAAGAACGGGAAGGTCCGGGTATGCGGTCGAGGGGTCATCCACGAGTTCTGGGAGGCGGCCGAACTCGGCGGCCAAGACGTGAGCGTCGATGGTGGTGTGGCTCACGAAGACACCGTCGGTGTCTCCAAGCCTCTCGGCGATGACCTTCGCGAAGTGCGAGAACATCGGCTTGTTCGCCACGTCGTCATCTCGAAAGCCGTGGATCGTCGATGTCACGAGGTCGATGGGAACACTGGGGTTCATCACGAGGTAGAGCTCGTCGCGGGGCTTGACCCGGTGTCCACCGACGACCGGGATAACGGCGATGGAGATGAGGTGGTGCTCACCGTCTTCGTCCGTCGAGAACTCGGTATCCACGACAAAGAAGGTGCGAGAGGTCAGCAGTTCGTAGAGAGTGAGACCGGTCTCGCTCAGGCTCGTGCTCACTGGTCCATCTTCTTCGGACGCTGTGACGGGCGGCGCTGATGCTTGACACTGGACTGGGCAGCTTGGTAGGCCTCCGTCAGCGCGGGAGAGATCTGTGCGTGCCTGGGAAGTGCGTATCCGTTAGCAGCAGCCCACTCGCGGATCGGTGCGAGTTCGGCGGTGCGCCGACGATCGGACACCTGCGTCCGGTTGCTGTTCTTGCTCTGCTGCTTCTTCATCGCGCGCTCTGCCTCGTGGCGCTGGTAGATGGCCCTCGCCTCGTCGTCGCTCGCCCCACGACCGCTCGCTTCGTAGGCGGCCAGAACGGAGGCGCGTATGGGCCCGGTGGCGCCGCCAGGAAGTCCGAGAGTTCGCGCCCACTCCCGAATGGGCGCCTGGGCCAGTGCCTGGGGCCGCGGTTTGGCGACGAACTTCCTCGGTGTGCTGGCCTGGACTTGGACCGAGGTGGTGATGCCCTTGGACTTGGCCAGCTTGTCGATCACGGCGTGCGAGTGAAGCGACGCGTAGCGCTTCGTCCGGCTCGTGGCCTTCGGAGGTTGCTTGTCCAGAATCTGTCGTGGCGCGGGTGCCCAACCGCCTCTCTCCTCGTTCATCGTCCGCAGCCGCAACGCCAGAGTGTCGAGGTTGTCGAACACCCCCGCTTGACGGCACACGAGCAGGTTGAGGAGCCGGTTGGTGCGTTCCTGGTTGGCGAAGCGGTGCGCTCGGTTGATGAGGAACGGTTTGAGTTCGTTGCGAATGGCCACTTCGACCGAAGCGTTGGAAACGGGCACGTGAGGGTTGGCGTGGAGGATGGGAAGGGCGGCGATGAGCCGTGGTTCGTGCGTGGCACGCAGGTTGATGATCGAAGACACGGGCGCGGGCAGCGAGGCAACGATGGCGATGAGCTCGTCCCACCAGTCAGCGATGTCCTTCGGGGTGGAGCCGATGAGGTCCGAACGCGCCAGGGTGCTGAGGTGCTTGCGCAGAGAGTCGGTGAGAACCTTCTCCTTGCCCTCGACGTAGCTCGCGTTGTCGAGCTTGGCGAGTGCGTCGCGGATGTTGGCGTGTATGTGCCACAGGCTCGGCACGATGCCCACGCTCGCTCCGTAGAACGAGGTCACACCCGTGTTGAGGCCACTACCGGCGTCAGCCACTACGAAGTCTGGGCGCACGCCGAGCTCGGACAGCACGAGCTTCCAGGCGTCAGCGTTGTTCCTCGGGAAGGCCCGCGCCAGGCGAAGGCGGGTGCCCCGCTCTGGGAGGAGGAACGGGTCCTCCGTCTCGCGCCAGAGGACCTCGACGACCGTGAGGATCTGCCAGGCGGGCCGCGAACGCTGACCTCGCTTGGGCGCGCTCCACTGGGGCATCTCGTCCAGGATGTAGGTGATGGGTTGAGAGAGCGGGCTCTTCGGATCACGCGCCAGAAGCTCGTCATTGCGGGCGCGCAGGGCCTGGGCCTCACTGCGAAAGCGAGCATCGACCTCCGCGAACAGTGGCGGCGCGTACTGCTCGACCAGGTCCGCCGCAACACGCCACGCGTTGCGCCGCTGACGTCGCGTGAAGGACCCGGTCTCGCTCGCGGGCGACACCTCAGAGCGGGTGAAGGCGCGGATGCCGTGACTGTCCGCCAGATGCTCGCGCGCCTCGTCTCGGATCTTCCTCAACGTCAGGGAGACGTTCCCGTAGCTCTCACCCAGCGACAGTGAGTTGAGTGCCTGCGTCACCCCAAGGAGCGGCCAAGGCGTGTGACGTGCTGCCGTCACCGGGCCGTGGTGCGGGCTCAGTAACTCGTCACAGCGCGCGCAGGTCTCTCCTGGCGCCACCGCCTCACGCGAAAGCGCTGGCGTGAAGTGGTGAGGTCGGCCACCCTCTGGGCGGCACTCATAGCGCTGGCGTGAGCTGCGCTTGCCGTAGGTGCCGTCCCTCAGGACGCGAGATCCGGGGTGCTCGGGACAGGAGGGTGGTGGAGACGTCCTCGTGGGCGCGGGTGGTGCGGCCCCGTCGACCAGCACACTGAAAGTGTGTCGCTGCCCGAGCGGCGGGGAGCACACTAAGCGGCGCCACGTGCCCGTGGCGGTCGTACGAGTGCCACGAGACTGGATGATGCCGTCGCGATGGCCCGGACGAGGGCAGCGCAACTCGACGTCCCCGCGTCGTCGCCCGTCGATGCCTGCGACCCGCGCGGGCTCGATGTCGCCACGGAAGCGGTGCTTAGACCTATCGGCCCCGACACAGAGGAAGAGCTGACGCCTGCCCTTCTTGGTGACCACCCAGCCATCGCGACGTATGCGATGGTCCGAGCGGTGCCCCCGAGGACACGTCGGCGTCGAGTTGGGCATTCGCCCCCCTTCCAGCAACTACCTGCGTGCGTGAGGCACAGAGGAGGTGCGCACCAGATCCTACATTTCGGCCGAACGCAGCGAAAGTGGTGTCCGACTTTCAGTGTTGGATGCGCACCATCAGTTGAGGGGGTTGCGCACCACAGTCCGGTCTAAAAGCCGAACTGGGTTGTGGAGGTGCTGGGAATCGAACCCAGGTCCGTCGGCTTCTAAGTGAACATTCTCCGAGCGCAGCTGATGGGAATTGTCGGGGGGGAGCATCGACACCAGCACCGCTGCAATCCCGTAGTCAACTAAG
>JAJXTB010000080.1 GCA_021784205.1 Actinomycetes bacterium | reverse complement strand
CAGCTCGAGCGATGGGGTTCACCCCGGAAAGCCAGCGATGGGGTTCACCCCGGAAAGCCGAAGACCCCGAGTGACCAGTGGGCAAGCCCTCCAGCCTCTCGGGGTCTCCGAAGGCACGTCTCGCGCTAACCCGTGTCGGACGGGCCACCGTGTGACGGCGGTGTTCACGGCATTCGTCGTGCGAACGGTGGGCCGAACCCCACCGCCCGGTAAGTGGCTCCGTCCCTCTTTCGAGGTCCCTCGCCCCTCCGTCGACGTCCCCTCGCGGTTTCGCCGATCGTCGACCGGTACTCCGTGAACTACAAGGATCACTGTGCCAAAGCGGGGCGGCGAGCGAAAGGGGTGCGGGCCGTCAAACGGGGAAATCGAGAACTTTTGCCCCGGAATTCACCCGTTATCCACCGACCAGTGCCTAGTTGTGCACCAGGTGACCACGGTCAATCCCCACGTTGTGCACAACCCTCGCGGGTCCGGAACCAACGACGCGCCCCGGCCGAAGCCGGGGCGCGTCGTTGACTGTGATCGTTGGTTGGTGCTGGTTACTGCAGCCAGGCCGGGATCGCCGTGCTCAACTTCGAGCTCACGACGATCGGGCTCGACTTGGTCGAACCGGTCGTGTAGACGGTACGGTCGAGCACGCCCGACGTCGAGGCACTCGTGATCTTGATGATGTAGCCGCCGTTCAGTCCCTGGTGGTTCGTTGCCGTGTAGCGCAGCGGCACGAGCGCCGGCGTCTGGAACGACGTCGTGGTAAGCGTGTGCAAGAAGCTCGCGCGGGTGAAGTTGCGCCCCGCAGCCTTCAGCGCCTCGACGAAGGCGACGCCCCAGCCGATCCCGTACTCCATGTTGCCGTCGAGGGGCGTAGAGGACGTGAAGTTCGGGAAGTCGGTCTTGTCGTTGGCCATCACCGTACGCATCCAGCCGTTCCACACCGAGGTGTCCGAGGACGCGGGCAGGTAGTCAAACGAGATGGCGCCGATCTCGGGGTCCGGGAACGGCTTGCCCGCGAAGGGTGCGTCGACCGTCACCGGGTCCGCACCGACGCTCGAGATGACCCACTGCGGCGAGTAGCCAAGCGCGAGTGCGTTACCGAGCGCGGCGTCGGTCGCGTCGGGAATCGTGTCGAGCACGACGACCTTGCAACCGTCAGACTGGAACTTCTGGATGAACGGCGTGAAGTAGCCCGCGCCGCCGGTCACCAGGCCCGCGACGTCGTACATGACCGAGTCGGCCGGGTTGATCCCGACGTAGTTCAGCCCGAGCAGGCCGTCAGCGCCGAAGTCGTCGTTCTGGCCCAAGAAGCACGTCTTCTGGTTCGCGAAGTGCTGGTTCAGGTACTGACCCAGGATCTTGCTCTCGACCGTGTAGCTGGTCTGCCAGCCGAACAGGCCCGGATAGGTCTTGGGGTTGTTCCAATCCTTGGAGCCGGAGTTCACGAACAGCTGGGGCACGTGGTTGGCCTTCAGCAGTGCGCGCACCGAGTCCTGGGTCGGCGTGCCGAGCGAGCCGACGGTCGCAAAGACCGGCAGCGCGAGCAGCGCCTTGGTCTGGGCCACGGTGTTCGGGTTGCCGGTGCAACCGAAGCCCGGGGTGCCGTAGCAGTCGTCCTTCATCACGTACTTGATGGTTCGGCCATTGATCCCGCCGTGCTGGTTCACCCACGTGAAGACCGCGTTGGCGGCCTTGGCGACCTCGCTATAGCCCTGGGACGCGATGCCGGTCAGTGGCACGGTCGCACCGATGGTCACCTGCTTCGCGGTCACTCCTGGGACCTTGGGTGCCTTCGTCGAAGCCCCCGCCGTTCCCATCGATGCCCCCATCGTGACCAGACTGAGACTCAGCGCCAGCGCTGAGCCAGTAATCGTCAGACGACGTGTGCGTCGTACCTCCATGGTTTGTCTCCCCCCTCCACCGTTTCCGATGGTCTGTTCCTTCTCTTACTTACTAGCGCGTAAGCCCGATCCTGAACTTAGACGGTCGGGTCGGCCGAGGCAATTCACCTCGCGCGCCACGCCGCGAAACGCCGACGCACGAAGCCCGCGATACCGGTAGGCGCGAACAGGATCGTCAGCACCAGCAGGCCGCCGAAGATGATCCCGTTGAGCTGGCTCGCGACGTTGCCCTGGGGGTTGAGCCCGGTGTGCGCGGTGAACCACGCGATCACGTTCGCGGCGAAGGCGTAGATCAGTCCGCCGATGAGGGCCCCCGGTATCGTCCCGATGCCACCGATCACGACCAGCGAGAGGATCGTGACCGACAGGGCGAACCCGTAGGTCGACGGCGTCACCGCGTTGTTGATCAGCGTCCACAGCCCGCCGCCGAGCGCCGCGTAGGACGCCGAGACGATGAAGGCGATCACGCGCGCGCGCGGCAGCGAGATGCCGACCAGCTCGGCCGCGACGTCGTTGTCGCGCACGAGGCGCATGGCGCGTCCGGTGCGGCTCGCGAAGAGGTTCGCCATGAAGAACAGCGCGATGCCCGCCGTGACGATCGTGATGTCGACGAGCCAGACCGAGTTGGTGGTGAGCGACGAGGTCCCGGCCTTGAAGAAGTGCAGCACCCAGGCCGGGGCGTTCACCGCGGTGGGCAGCTGCAGGCCCGAGTCCCCGCCGGTCCAGGTGCCAAAGAGGTTCAGGACCGCGCCGAAGGCGACCGAGAAGGCGAGTGTCATGCCCGCGAGGTAGGGGCCGCGCAAGCGCGTCGCGGGCAACCCGAGCAGCAGTCCCACGAGGGCACCGGCCACCACGGCCAAGATCAGCACGACGGCGATCGGCGTCGTCGGGTGGTGATTGGCCCACACCGCGACCGTGAAGGCGCCCACCCCCATGAAGGCGCCGTTGCCCAGCGAGATCTGCCCCGAGGAGCCGGTGAGGAACGAGAGGCCGAGCAGCACGATCGACATCGCCGCACCGATGGCCAGGTTGTCGTCGACCGTCGCCGAGAAGAAGGCCGTAAGCACGATCGAGACGTCCACGGCCAGCAGGCTGATCGCCGCCCGGGCCGCGACCGGATGGTTGTGGCGGAACTCGCTCGAGGAGAGCACCGTCGCACAGGCGACCAGTACGACCGACGCGATGGAAAAGGCCGTCGCCGCCCGAACCGTGCCGACCCCGAGGATCGAGGCGAGCACCGCCGCCACGCCGAGGGCCGTGCCGGCCACGACTCGCTGATTCGATCGAACCCCGCGCATCACACCCGCCTCTGGGCCGAGCGCGTGAACACGCCGTTCGGGCGAACCATGAGCGACACGATGAGCATCCCCAGCGCCACGAGGATGATGGCGTTGGAGTTCAGGTAGTCGCCCACGAACTGCAAGATGACCCCGAGCGCGATACCCGACAGCAGCGCGCCGACCGGGCTGTCCAGGCCGCCGATCGCCGCGGCGATGAAGCCGAAGGCGAAGACACCGTCCATGGCCGTGGGCGTCAGCCCGGTGAAGTAGTTCGACGCCACCAATACCGCCGTCACCGCGCCGACGGCGCTCGAGAGCATCCAGCCCAAGGTCAGCATCCTGCCCACCCGGACCCCGAGCAGGCGCGACACCTCGGGTGCGAGGGCGGCGGCGCGAAGTCGCAGCCCGAGCTTGGTGAACTGGAACAGCCCGGCGATCACGCTCATCACGACGACCGCGGTGATGATCTCGTAGAGCGCGAAGGGCGACATCGCCACGGGCTTGTGGTTGAGCTGCCAGTCCACCATCGAGAACGGCGTCGCCAGTCCGCGCGAGGCCGTCGACCAGATGGCCGCCGCGACCGACTCGAGCACGAGCAGGAAACCGACCATGGCCACGACCGGGTTGATCTCGGGCTTGCCGTAGAGGACGCGGACGATCACCCGCTCGGTGGCGCCGCCGATGACGAGACCACTGAGGATCGCGACCGCCATCGAGATCCAGTAACTGGTCGTGGGTGCGAGCACCGCGAAGCCGATGTAGGTCGCGATCATGGCCATCGCGCCCTGGGCGAAGTTGAGGATCCTCGTCGAGCGCCACACGAGCACCAGGCTCAGCGCCACGAGGCTGTAGATCACGCCGTTGGTGATCCCGCCGAGGACGTCGGCGAAGTTGCGCGACGTGAGAAACGAACTCATCACTTCACCATCCCGAGGTAGTACTGGCGCAGCTGGTCGTCCTGGGCGACCGCCGCGGCGGCGTCGTTGGCGACCACCCGACCGAGGTACAGCACGACCGCGCGGCTCGCGATGCGAAGCGCCGACTTCGCGTTCTGCTCGACCAAGATCACCGTCAGGCCGGTCGTCGTGCAGAGCTCAGCGATGGTGTGCATCAGCTGGGCCGTCACGAGCGGCGCGAGGCCGAGTGACGGCTCGTCGAGCAGCAGCACCGTCGGCTTGGCGATGAGCGCGCGCGCCATCGCGAGCATCTGGCGCTCGCCGCCCGACAAGGTCGCGGCCGCCTGCTTGCGCCGCTCGCCGAGCACGGGGAACCACTCGTACTGCTGGGCGAGCCCGTCGCGCAAGGACGTCGAGGTGATCATGGCGCCCAGGCGAAGGTTCTCCTCGACGGTGAACTCGGCGATCACTCCGCGCCCCTCGGGCACGTGGCCCACGCCCCGGCGCACGATGTCCTCGGTCCGCATGCCCGTGAGGGTCACGTCGTCGAGTGAGACGGTGCCCGAGCGCGGCGTGACGAGTCCGCTGATGGTGCGCAGCAGCGTCGTCTTGCCGGCGCCGTTGGCGCCGAGCACGGCGGTGATGGCGCCGGTCTCGGTCTCGAAGGAGACGTCGCGAAGTGCCTGGACGGCGCCGTAGGCGACCGAGAGCCCGTCGATACGGATCATTCGTCGACTCCCAGGTAGGCGGCGATCACGGCCTCGTGGGCGCGAATCTCGTCGGGCGTGCCGGTCGCGATGACCTCGCCGAAGCTGAGCACGACCAACCGGTCCACGAGGGGCATCACGAACTCCATGTCGTGCTCGACGAGCAGCACACCCATCGAGGATCGCAGCTCGCTGATCAGCGCCGAGAACTCCTCGAGCTCGGCCTCGTCGAGTCCCGACGCTGGCTCGTCGAGCATCAACAGGCTGGGCTCGCTCATCAGTGCGCGCGCCACCGAGACCTTCTTGGCCACGCCGTAGGGGATGGCACTGGGCATCTGGGCGGCGACGTTGGCCACGCCGAGTCGCTCGAGCATGGCCATCGCCGACACCCGCAGGCTTCGCTCGCTGCGCACGCCGCGCGGCAGCGCGAAGAGGCTCGTGAAGAAGTCGCCGCCGGCGCGGATGTGCCCGCCGGCCATCACGTTCTCGAGCACCGTGCAGTGCGGGAAGAGTCCGACACCCTGGAGCGTGCGTGCCACGCCGATGCCCGCGAGCTCGCTCGGGTGCACGTTGGACCGTCCGGCCGCGCGATAGTGCACGTGGCCCGAGGACGGTCGGACGAAGCCGCACGCCACGTTGAAGGCGGTCGTCTTGCCGGCGCCGTTCGGTCCGATCAACCCGACGATCTCGCCCGAGGCGACCGAGAACGAGACGTCGCGCAGCGCGTGCAGCCCGCCGAAGTGCACGGAGACGCGATCGAGCTCTAGCAGTGACGAACCGCGGGTTGATTCCATTGCAGCCCTAAGTTACACACTCGCGAACCCGTCTCGTGGACATGGTCGCCGGGTGGGCGAAAGCCGTGGGAGATGCGGCGGGCCTAGTCGACCGTTACGGACCGCGCCGGGGCCCGCCGGGCCAGGAGTACGTCGCGCGAGACCACCGACGGCCGCACCCGGGCCCCGAGCTCGATGTCGGCGGCGACGTCGCTGCGAACGTCGACTCGCACCGCAACGCCGTCGACCTGGATGATGACCCGAGTGGTCGCGCCGAGGAAGCTCTTGTGGGTGACGAAGGGCTTGGCCGTGTCGTCGAGGGTGATGGTGACGTCCTCGGGCCGCAGCAGCGCGTCGACCTCGCCCTCGGGCACGCCGGCGTCGCTCGGGCGCACGGGGCACCGCTCGCCAAAGAGTGTTACCGATCCGTCGGTTGGCTCGACCGGCACGCGACTCGAGACGCCGACGAATTCGGCGACGAAGGGGGTGGTCGGGCGCGAGTAGAGCGTGGCGGGCGTCGCCGTCTGCTCGGCGCGACCCGCGGACATCACGCACACCCGGTCGGCCATCGAGAGCGCCTCTTCCTGGTCGTGGGTGACAAAGACGGTCGTGATCGCGAGGCGCTGCTGCAGCTGACGGATCTGGTCGCGCAGCTCGGCGCGCACCTTCGCGTCGAGCGCCGACAGCGGCTCGTCGAGCAGCAGGACCCGCGGTTCGATCGCGAGGGCCCGGGCAAGGGCGACGCGCTGTTGTTGGCCGCCCGACATCTGGTGGGGGTACTTGAGGGCCTGGTCGCTCAGGCCCACCAGCTCCAGGAGCTCACCCGCCTTCTGGCGGCGCTGGGCCGCGTGCTGGTGGCGCATCCGCAGGCCGAAGGCCACGTTGTTCAGGGCGTTCATGTTGGGAAAGAGCGAGTAGCTCTGAAAGACCATCCCCATGTCGCGGTGCTGGGCGCTGATCTTGCCGACGTCGCGGCCGTCGACGGTCACCCGCCCGCGATCCAGTTGCTCGAAGCCCGCGAGCACGCGCAGCGCGGTCGTCTTGCCACAGCCCGACGGGCCGAGCAAGGCCACGAACTCGCCGGGTTCGATGTCGAGGGAGAACCCGTCGAGTGCCCGGGTCGCGCCGTAGGTCCGAACGAGTCCCTCCAGGCTCACGCGTGCGCCGGCGGGAGCCGGCTCGGCGGTTCGAGTGGCGACGTGGTGTTCGGTCACGAGTTGTTCGTCCTTCTGCGTGCACGACGCGATTGCGAGCGATCGAGTGAGACAATGAGCGTAATCAGCAGCCAGGTCCCCACCAGCGAGACCATCGAGACCGCCGTGGAGACGTGGGCGTCGACCTGCTGGAACTGGTAGATCCACACCGGCAGCGTCGTCCATAGGTCGAGGCTCGCCATGGTGAACTCGCCGAGCACCAGCGCGAGCGTGAGCACCGTCGCCGAGAGCAGCGCCGAGCGCAGGTTGGGCACGACCACGCGCCAGAGCGTGTTGAACCAGTTGCCCCCGAGCGAGCGCGACGCCTCGACGAGCGTCTTCAAGTCGATGGCGCTCAGGCCCGCGTCGAGGGATCGGTAGACGAAGGGCATCGACAGGATCACGTAGACGAGGCTCAGCAGGTAGGGCGACGCGCGCAGCCACAGCGGCGCGGCACGCAGCACGCCGAGGATGAGCACGATCGGCGGGATCACGATGGGCAGGATTGTCACGAAGTCGAGCAGCCGTCGAAGCCTCGGGAACTTCAGGTGCACGTAGACCGAGGTCGGGACCATGAGCACGAGCGTCAGCGCGAGGGTCACGACCGCCAGGCGCATCGAGAGCCAGAAGGCCGCCGAGAAGCCCGGCTCGGACGGGATCGCTCGCACGGCGTAGAGCGACAGGTGGCCGGCGTCGTTCTCGAAGGAGAATCGCAGCCCGGCGTAGATCGGGATGAGGAAGTACGCGCCGGCGATGAAGAGCACGACGGCCCGCCACACCCGCAGGCGCGGCCAGCGCCGACGCGCCGGCGGCTCGACGGTGACCAGCGCGTCCTCGACGACGTCGGGGATCAGCGCAGCCACTTGGACGCCCTTCGACGAACGAGCCCGTAGAGGATCATGGTCAGCGCGAGCACGACGAACATGCCCAGGCCGACCGCGTAGCCGACGTTCTCCTGGCCGGCGAGCTGGTTGCCCGCGAGCAGTGAGCCGATCTGGATCGGCGCCAGGGTCACCGTGCCCGCGGTCAGGGTCTCGGCGGTGGCGTAGGCGGCGAATCCGCTGCCAAAGAGCAGCAGCATCCCCCCGAGCACCGAGGGCATCAGCACCGGGATGCCGACGTGGCGCCAGTAGCGCCAGCTCGAGGCGCCCATGTTCTCGGCCGCCTCGCGCCACGACGGCCGAAGCCCGCCGAGCGCCGGGGTGATCACGAGGACCATGAGCGGCACCTGGAAGTACAGGTAGACGAGCACGACGCCGTAGAACGAGTAGAGGTTGAAGCCGAAGTTCCACGGGTTGAGGTGGATCGCGCTCAGCCACGCCGTCAGGATGCCCGTCGAGCCCAGGGTCGCGATGAACATGAAGGTGAGGTTGATGCCGCCGAAGTTGGCGAGCACACCCGAGGCGGTCGCGACGAGCCGCTTGAGCAAGTTGGAGCGCGACGTGGCGATGGCGTAGGCGAGGATCAGGCCCAAAATACCCGGCACGATGGAGGTGATCAGGGCCAGCACGATACTGTTCTCGAACCCGAGCAGGTAGGACCCGTGGGTCACCAGGGTGATGTTCGACAGGGTCGGCTTGCCCTGCTCACTCTGGAAGGCGTAGTAGATGACCGCGAGGATCGGCACGCCGAGGCCGAGGAAGGAATAGATCGAGAACGGCGCCATCGCCGCGACCGGCGCGAGCGCGCGACCCAGTGATCGGCGCCGGGAACGCACGGCGACGTCGGCGCCCCCGGCCCCGGGTGCCGTGGCTCCCGGGCCGGGGACGCTCAGTTGTTCGTCTGACGTCGCTGAAGTCATGCCTGTACTACTACTACGGACCTGACGTGACCTCGGTCGGCCAGTTGGCGACCACGACGGCCTCGGCCTTGGTGATCTGTGCCTGGGTCGGGTACTGGATGGCGCCCTTGGGCAGCGGCGGCAAGGCGGCGAGCGCCTTGGCGTTGGCCAGGTGGTGCTGGGTCATGTACGCCAGCTCGACCGGTCGGGCCATGCCCTGGAGCCAGATGTTCTGACCCTGGGTCGAGTAGAGGAACTCCTCCCACAGGCGCGCGGCCGCCGGGTCCGGTGCCGACTTGTTGATGGCCTGGGTGTAGTACTCAGCCATCGACGCGTCGCTCGGGATCACGACCTTCCACTTCTTGGCGTAGCCGGGCAGGGTGTTGATGCCCGACGCCTGGAGGTAGTCCCACCAGATGACGATGTTCGTCGCCCCGCTCTGGACCGTCGAGGGCCCGGCCACGGTGGCCACGAAGTTGCCGTTGGCGTTCATCGTCTTGAAGTAGTCGACGCCCGGCTTCACGTTGTTCAGCGAGCCGTGGTTCGCGATGGCCGCGGCCATGACCGCCGCGAGCGCCGAGCTCGAGGCCGTCGGGTTGTTGTTGATCCCGATCTTGTAGCCCTTGCCCTTCTGGAGCATCTGGGCGAAGGACGTCGGGCAGACCTTCACGACCGCGGCGTTGCAGCCGATCGCGACGAACCCGCCGTAGTCATCGAACCAGTACCCGTTGGGCTGCTTGAGCGCCGCGGGGATGTGCGCCCAGGTCGACACGCGGTACGGCGCGAGCAACCCCTTCTGCTGAGCCGTGATCGCGAAGTTGGTGCCCACGTCGATCACGTCGGGATTGGTCGAGCGGCCCTTGTCAGCGATGATCGCGTTGATCTCGTCCTGGCTGGAACCGTTCGGGTTCTCCGAGTTCACCTTGATGTCGTACTTCTTCGAGAACGTCGAAATCATCGCGCCGTAGTTCGCCCAGTTCGGCGGCAACGCGATGACGTTGAGCGTCCCTTCCTTCTTGGCTGCCGCGACCAGCGCCGCCATCGACGTTGGCCCACTCGCGGCGAGGGTCTGTACGGTCGACCAATTGACCGTCGTCGCCCCACTGGCGCCCACCGAACCGGTGACCGATACGACGGCCAGACTGGCCATCGTCGCTCCAGCGGCGAGCACCACCTTCACTCGTTTTAGGGACATTCCTTTACCTTCCGCCCTTTGCGAATCCTCCCGTTTGGAGGTCCGCGGCGAACCTTACCTGATGGAACGTGAGATTTCCGAGGCACGCCGTGAACTCCTAGATAACGGCAGATGAACTCCGCGCGACGCGGTGCCCGCAACTGGCGCGACACAGTTCCTACCTGATCACAACTTGTTTACTGGGACCGTGACTGCGCCGGCGCACGGCGCGTTCACCCGGCGCAGACAATCAGTTCATCATCGTGCGGTGGCGTGGCTGGGGCGATCACGGCTCGTAGGGTGCACCCATGGAGTTCGAATTCGCCGGTGAGGTCTGGTACTGGCGGGGGCCGTCGCCCTGCCATTTCGTCACCGTTCCCCCCGATGCCAGCGAACAGATTCACGAGCTCTCGTCGCTGCTCACCTACGGCTGGGGGTCATCTCCGTCACGGCCCAGATCGGGGAGACGACATGGACGACCTCGCTCTTCCCGAAGGTTGATGGCTACGCCCTGCCCCTGCGCGCGGCGGTCCGATCAACCCAGGACGTGACGTTGGGTGACGTCGTACGCGTAACCATGCGCCTCGACGTGTCGCTCTAGACCTCGGCGCACCGCGCTGAGGTCACTGATGGGTCCTCATGGAAGGAGCGACCACACGCAGACCAACGAGTCAGCCCTCGCGAGCGAACAACAGGAACGCAACGCGCGGGCACGGGTTCGCGGTGCGCGCACGGTGACAGAACGCGACCGCGCGAGCGGCTCGGCCGACGCCGCGGCGCCGGGTTCGCAATGCATAACAGCAGCCCACCGTGATGGCGGTCGATCCTGTGACATCGCCACCGTCGCACCGGTTTGAGGGTTAACGCCGCCAGAAGAACAGGTGGGTCACGCCACTCGGGCTAGGAATCGCCTCGATGACAAAGCGGTCGGCCAGTTCGTCGGGGCTCGCCCACAGTCGCTCCCCACGACCCATCACGACGGGCACCACCGCGACGTGCAGCTGGTCAATGAGATCGGCGTCGAGGAATTCGCGCACCGTGGCGACACCGCCGCCAATGCGCACGTCTTTGCCCTGGGCAGCCTCGAGCGCCCGCGCGAGTGCGTCCTGCGGCGGCGCATCAAGAAAATGGAACGTGGTGTCGCCCGCGGCAAACGATGGTCGCACGTGATGCGTGAGTACGAACACCGGCGTGTGGAACGGCGTGTCCTCCCCCCACCACCCTTGCCACTCGAAGTCTTCCCACGGTCCGCGCTGGGGACCGAATTTGTTCCGTCCCATGATCTCGGCACCGATGTTGCGGGTGAAGTCACGGGTGCAGTAGTCGTCGAGCCCGTAGGTCCCGCCCGGCTCGGTTCGATTCACCCAGTGAGCTGTCGCTCCCGCCCAGGCGAACAGCTCGGCCGGATCGGCGTGGCCAAAGGGGTGCTCGAGACTCTGCCCCTCGCCGGACCCGTATCCATCGCTGGACACGATGAAGTTGTGTACGCGCACCAACTGGGTCATCGGGAGACCTCCTGGTGGCGAAGATACTCGCGCGACGTCGCGAAATCCTACGAAGGGTTACCCCACTGAAAGCTTCTCAGCCTCTGGGTGGACCTTGGGTCACACGATGAGAACCAGTAATTCCAAAATCTCGATTACTCGCTCATAGACAATACGTACTAGGGTGATCATATGGCGAAGTCCAAAGAGACCACAACCGGAGAGCTCCTGAAACGAGCACGCATCAGTGCCCAGCTGTCGCAGACCGATGTCGCGCGACGTGCAGGCGTCGCACAAAGCGTCGTCAGCGCTTATGAGTCGGGCCGCAGGGAGCCATCAGTATCCACACTCGAGCGCCTCGTTCACGCAACGGGACACCGTCTCGTCCTCGACTTAGAGCTCTCGACTGATTACCGACCCGGACTCCCCAGCACTCCACTCGGCCGTCGGCTCCGCCAGCACCGACGCTCGGTCATCGCCTGTGCGGCGCGACATGGTGCGAGCAACGTCCGCGTCTTTGGAAGCACCGCACGAGGTGAAGACCAGCCCGACAGCGACATCGATCTAGTCGTCGATCTAGATCGAAGTGCGGGACTCTTCGAGTTGGAAGCACTACGCAGAGAACTCTCGGAGACACTTGGCGTCTCTGTTGACGTTGTTCCTTCGGACAGCCTACGACCTCGGGTTCGAGAAGAAGTCGAACGCGAGGCCATCGTCATATGAGCTCACGCCACGACGAAGAACGCCTCGCAGACATTGTCGACGCGATTACCGCAATCAGGAGCCACCCCACTCGTGGCGATCTCTCCGACGGCCTCATTTTCGACGCCGTTCGGCTTCGTTTGATCGAAATTGGCGAGGCCGTCAAGTTGCTGGATCCCCAACTCGTCGCGAGCGAGCCCGACGTCAGGTGGTCTGACGCTGCCGGTATGCGCGACTGGCTGGCGCACCACTATTTCGACACTTCCCGAGCGATCGTGGAAGCAACCATTGCGGAGGATCTGCCAGCGCTCGAGACAGCAGTTCTTCAGCTTGAAGCGCGGCTCGAACGCTCCAAGCAGCGCAACAGTGAAAATGAAAAACCCGAGATCAACAAGGGTCGAGGGCTTGGACGATAACGCTCAGAAATCGTAGAAGGCGATCACTCAGGGCGAAGCATCCTTGAACGCCGTATTTCTCTCGGTGGACCTTGAGTCACACAATAAGTCACACGATAAGTCCGTGTTGTGGACGACGCTCGAAAACTGAACACGGCGGTTTCAAGGGGTCAGCGCAACACTCGGTAGGCAATCCTTGACTGATGGATAACCGAGGAGAGTGCGTGACAGCCCACCTGACCAAAGAGCAGCGAGCCCTGGCCCACCGACTACGCCGCAAGGGTTACTCGCTTCGCCGCATCGCCCGCGACATCGGGCTGAACTCGCCGGGAGGCGTGCAACACGTTCTTCTCGGCCAGAAGCGCGAGGGGCGAGAGGTCACGTGGTCGCCTCGCGCGCGACGCCTGACCCTCGACGAGCGCGAGGAGATTACCCTCGGGCTGCGTGCGGGTGAGTCGATGCGCTCGCTCGTCGCCTCTCTCGCGCCCTCGACGATCGCCCGGGAGGTGAAAGCGAACGGCGGCGCGCCGGACTAGCGCTTCCTGTCCCAAGGTTGAGGTGACAGTGGTGCTCTGTGGAACTGTCTCACGCGGCCTTCTTCCGAGGGTCCATCATGTCACCGGGGATCCGGCCGCGCATGTAGTCGCCGTGGTTGCGGCGGCGGAAGTTGTAGGTGAGTAGCCAGGCGTCGGCTTCGGCCTGGAGCTGCTTCACGGAGTGAAAGCTGCGCCGGTGA
>JAJXTB010000079.1 GCA_021784205.1 Actinomycetes bacterium | reverse complement strand
GCCGACCGAGACTGTGATCGAATTCGATGACGTGGACGCCGAGGAGGTCGATGACCTGCTCGTCGAAGAGGTGTCCATCGACGGTCTCTGCGGCGTCTACTAAATCCGTGGCCGACGTTCCTCGGCCATTCGCGCGCAGCGGGCACTGGTCGCTCAGCGACGCGGTGTCACTGCGCGAGGAGTCCTTCGGCGCGCTCGCGTACCATCACGGCACGCGCCGTCTCGTGTTCGTGAAGTCGCCCGTGCTCGTTGACGTGCTGCGCCGACTCGACGACTACGACACCGTGGACGATGCGCTCGGCGCGTTGGTCGAACCCGGCGAGCGCGATCGCTTCGCGAACGCGCTCGCGTCCCTCGCCCGGTCGGAGATCCTCAGTGGGCGCTGACTCGACGTTGCGCAGCCGCTTCGAGCGAGGGCTCGACGCGCCGATCTGTCTGACCTGGGAACTCACCTACGCGTGCAACATGTCGTGTTCGCACTGTCTCTCGGCCTCGGGTCGGCGCGACCCTCGTGAACTGACGACCCAGGAGGCCCGCGACTTCATCGACGAGGTGGCCGCGATGCAGGTCTTCTACATCAACGTCGGCGGCGGCGAGCCGATGATCCGGCGAGATTTCTACGAGCTCATCGGCTACGCCGTCGACCAGGGGGTGGGCGTCAAGTTCTCGACCAACGGCACGCGCCTGGACGCCGGCGCGGCTCGTCGTCTCGCGGCGATGGACTACCTCGACGTTCAGGTCTCCCTCGACGGTGCCGACGCGGCCACCAACGACCGGCTGCGCGGCGCCGGCAGCTACGCCGCGGCGCGTCGGGCCATGGAGCACCTCGCCGACGCGGACTTCGGCGAGTTCAAGATCTCGGTCGTCGTGACGAGCGAGAACGTGTCCCAGCTCGACGACTTCGCCGCGATCGCCGCGCACTACGGCGCCCAGTTGCGCCTGACCCGACTGCGACCCTCGGGGCGCGGGGTGGATTCGTGGGCCGACCTGCACCCCACGCGCGAACAGAACCGGACGCTCTATCACTGGCTGGTCGCGCACCCTCGGGTACTCACCGGCGACTCGTTCTTTCACCTCTCGCCACTCGGCGCACCGCTCGACGGACTCAATCTCTGCGGGGCGGGGCGGGTGGTCTGTCTGGTGGACCCCGTCGGCGACGTGTACGCCTGCCCCTTTGTCATCCACGAGCGTTTTCGAGCCGGCACGATCCGCGACCGTGGCTTCGCGGCGCTCTGGCGCGACAGCGAACTCTTCACCTCGCTGCGCGAACCCGGCAGCGCGGGCGCGTGCTCGGCCTGCGGTTCCTACGACGCGTGTCGCGGTGGCTGCCTGGCGGCGAAGTTCTTCACCGGTCTGGAACTCGATGACCCCGACCCCGAGTGCGTCTTCGGTCTCGGCGAGCAGGCCCTCGCGAGCCACGCGGTGTCGATCCGGCCCCGGCCGGCCCCGGACCACTCGCGCGTGCGCGCCGTCGTGCGTCCCCACCACGAGCGGCTCGGATAGTCTCGACTCGAGTCGGGGGGACGACGTGACAAACAAGTGGTTCGAGACCGTCGCCGTCGCGCAGCGACGGGCCGAGCGACGCCTCCCGCGGTCGGTCTACGCGGCGATCATCGCCGGCTCCGAGCGGGGCCTCACGGCCAGTGACAACCTCGCGGCCTTCGACGAACTCGGATTCGCCCCCCACGTCGCGGGGCTCGCGCACCAACGCGATCAGACGACCACGGTGCTCGGACAGACGATCTCGATGCCGGTCCTCCTCTCACCGACCGGGGTCCAGGCCGTGCTGCCCGAGGGGGAGGTCGCCGTCGCGCGCGCCGCCGCCAGCCGGGGCGTCGCGATGGGGCTCAGCTCCTTTTCCAGTCAGCCGCTCGAGGCCGTCACGGCCGAGAACGCCCCGGTCCTGTTCCAGCTGTACTGGTCGGGTTCGCGCGAGACGATGGTCCGGCGCCTGGAGCGCGCCCGGGCTGCCGGCGCCGTCGGGATCATCCTCACGCTCGACTGGTCCTTCGCGACGGGACGCGACTGGGGCAGTCCCTGGATACCCGAGCGCATGGACCTGCGCGCCATGCTTCGCCTCGCCCCCGAGGCGATCGCTCGGCCCCGGTGGACCTGGTCGTACCTCAAGACCGGTCACGTGCCCGAACTCACGACGCCCAACATGGCCGAACCCGGCGCCGCGGCCCCCACGTTCTTCGGGGCCTACGGCGAGTGGCTGCAGAGTGCGCCGGCCAGCTGGGCCGACGTGGCGTGGCTGCGCAGCCAGTGGGACGGGCCGTTCATGGTCAAGGGAATCAGCCGGGTGGATGACGCCAAGCGCGTCGTCGACGCGGGGGCGAGCGCGCTGTCGGTGTCCAATCACGGTGGCAACAACCTCGACGGGACCCCCGCGGCCATCCGCTGGCTGCCCGCGGTCGCCGACGCCGTCGGCGCCGACGTCGAGGTCCTGCTCGACGGGGGGGTGCGCCGGGGCAGCGACGTCGTCAAGGCGCTCGCCCTCGGCGCGCGCGCGGTGATGATCGGGCGCGCCTACCTCTGGGGTCTCGCCGCCAACGGTCAGGCCGGCGTCGAAAACGTGCTCGACGTGCTGCGCGGGGGCATCGATTCGGCGCTGCTCGCGCTCGGGCGAGCGAACGTGGGTGAGCTCACCCGCGCCGACGTGATCGTGCCCCCGGGCTTTACTCGCAGCGTGAACCCGTGAACCGCGTCGCCGTCGTCACGGGAGCCGCACGCGGCATCGGCGCGGCGACGGTTGACGCCCTGGTCAACGAGGGCTACCGCGTCGTCGCGGTCGACCGCTGCCGAGACATCGCCGACGTGCCCTACCCGATGGCGAGCCCGGCCGACCTGGACGCGGTCGTCTCGCGCCACGGTGACGCGGTGCTCGGGCTCGTCGGCGACGTGCGCAGCGCGACCGACATGGGCCTCGCCGTCGAGACGGCCATGCGCCACTTCGGCGCGCTCGACGCCGTCGTCGCCGCCGCCGGGGTCGTCGCCGCGGGCGGGCCGCTCTGGACGGTCACCGACGGCGCGTGGGACGCCGTGTGGTCGGTCAACGTCCTCGGGGTCCGCCGCCTCGTCGAGGCCGCCGCGCCGGTGCTGATTGCGCGCGGCGCCTCGACCAGTCCGCGGATCGTCGCGGTCGCCTCGGCGGCCGGCACCCAGGGGTTATTCCACTTGGCGGCCTACTCGGCGGCCAAACACGCCGTCGTCGGACTGATCCGCGCCGTCGCCATGGACCTGGCCGAGTACGGGGTCAGCGCGAACGTGGTCAGCCCCGGTTCGACGCGCACGGCGATGCTCGAGGCGTCGGCGCGGGTCTACGGGCTCGAGTCGGGTACCGCGTTCGCTGATCAACAGCCCATTGGCCGGCTCATCGAGCCCACCGAGGTCGCCGCGGCGATCGCCTGGCTCTGCTCACCGGCGTCGTCGGCGATGACCGGCGCGGTGGTCGCGGTCGACGGCGGGATGACGGTTTCCTAGACGGGCCACCGCTGCACTAGCGTCGTTCGCGCGGCAATTCCGCCGCCAACGAATCGAGGTCCTAATTGTCCGAACTCCACGTGCCCCGTCGCGTCGTCATCCTCGGAGCCGGTTCGGTGGCCCAGTGCCTCCTGCCGCTCCTGCTCGACCGCTTCCCCCTCGATCCGCAGTCCGTCACGGTGCTCGAGAGCCGCGACAACCGGGCGCGCCTCGCGTCCTCGATCGAGCGTGGCGTGCGCTACGAGACGGTGACGATCACCGCTGAGAACCTCACCGCCGTCCTCTCGACGTACCTCGACGACGGCGACCTCTTGATCGACCTGGCCTGGAACATCGGACTAACCGAACTGCTCGACTGGTGTCGCGAGCACAACGTGCGCTACCTCAACACCTCGGTCGAGGTGTGGGACCCCTACGACGACCCCGGCGCGGTCTCGCCCCAGGACCGGACCCTCTACTGGCGCCACATGGCGCTGCGTCGCCAGATCGCGCGCTGGGGGAGCAACGACGGTCCGTCGGCCGTCGTCGAACACGGCGCGAACCCTGGTCTCGTGAGCCACTACGTCAAGCAGGCCCTCGTGGAGATCGCGACGGCGGTACTCGCCGACGGGCTGCTCAGCGAGCGTCGCGGCGAGATCGAGGCGGCCCTCGCGGGCGAGACGTTCAACGAGCTCGCCCGGCTCCTTGACGTGAAGGCCATCCACGTCGCCGAGCGCGACACCCAGGTCAGCCGCGATCCCAAGCGGGTCGGTGAGTTCGTCAACACCTGGTCGGTCGACGGGTTCTACGAGGAGGGCGTGGCGCCGGCGGAGATGGGCTGGGGGACCCACGAGAAGCGACTCCCGCCACTCGGTCTCACCCACGAGGGCGAAGGACCCCTGAACCAGATCTGCCTGGCCCAGATGGCCCACCAGACCATCGTGCGCTCGGTCGTGCCGTCGGGCCCGATCATCGGCATGGTCATCCGCCACGGCGAGTCGTTCACGATCTGTGACCACCTGACCGTCTGGCGCGATGGCGAGGCGCTGTACCGGCCGACGGTGCACTACGCCTACTGCCCGACCGACGCCGCGTGGGCGAGCTTCGTCGAACTCGAGGGCGCCCAGTATCGCTACCCCGAGGTCCAGCGGATCATGAACGACGACATCATCGAGGGCCGTGACGAGCTCGGCGTGCTGTTGATGGGCCACCCCTACGGCTCGTGGTGGACCGGGATGCGCACCACCATCGACGAGGCGCGCGCCGTCGCGCCCCACCAGAGCGCGACGACCGTGCAGGTCGCCGCGTCGATCCTCGGGGCGATCGACTGGCTGCTGCGCGCCCCGCGCGAGGGCGTGCACGTACCCGACGAACTGCCGTGGCGCGACGTGCTCGCGGTGGCCACGCCCTACGTCGGCACGACGTGGTCCGGCCCGATCGACTGGGACCCGGTCTCGACGCACGCCGACTGGTTCGACCGCTGGTCCGGGCGCGAGCTCGACCACGACGACCCGTGGCAGTTCACGAACTTCCTCGTGCGCTGACCTCGAAGCGCTCGAACCCGAGCGCCACGCCGAAGCCCAATACCCTGCGGGGGTATCGCACCGCTTGCGTTCGGATACCCCAGGGGGTATACTGAACGGGTACCTCGTCGCCGAGGTGCCGAGCCGGAACGGTTGAAGGGGTGAAGTGATGGCAAAAGTCGTTATTTTGGGGGCCGGCATTTCGGGTCACACCGCAGCGCTGCATCTTCGACGACGCTTGGGCCGCGGCCACGAGATCGTGATGGTGTCGCCGAACTCGAAGTGGAACTGGATCCCGTCGAACATCTGGGTCGGCGTGGGCAAGATGACCACCGAGGACGTGACCTTCCCGCTGGCACCCATCTACAAGCGCAAGGGCATCACCTTCCACCAGGCGCTCGCCACCGAGCTGCACCCCGAGGGTTCGCTCGAGATCGACCAGCCCTACGTCACGGTGCGCTACACCGACCCCGAGCGGCTCGACCAGGTCGCCACGATCACCTACGACTATCTCATCAACGCGACCGGGCCCAAGCTGAACTTCGCCGCCACGCCCGGCCTCGGACCCGACGCCAACACGGTCTCGGTGTGCACCCCGGCCCACGCGGTGCAGGCCTCGTCGGCGCTCGCCGACGCGATCGCCAAGATGCGTCAGGGCCAGCGCCAGCGCATCGTCGTCGGCGTTGGTCACGGCACCTGCACGTGCGAGGGGGCCGCGTTCGAGTACACCTTCAACGTCGAGCACGAGATTCGCATGGCCGGCGTGCGCGACATGGCCGACGTGACCTACTTGACCAACGAGTACGAGTTGGGTGACTTCGGGGTCGGCGGGATGGTCTTCACCCAGAACGGCTTCGAGACGACGAGCAAGCTCTGGACCGAGTCACTGTTCCGCGAGCGCGAGGTGAAGGCCGTCGTCCAGGCTCACGTCGAGCAGGTCGAGCCCGGCGTCATCCACTACGAGCAGCTCGACGGGTCCAAGAACGAGCTGCCCTTCGACTTCGCGATGCTGCTGCCCCCGTTCCGCGGCGTCGACTTGAAGTCCTTTGACCGCGCCGGCGAGGACATCACGAGCGAGGTGTTCTTGCCGAGCGGGTTCATGAAGGTCGACGCGAACTACACCGCCAAGCCCTACGGCGAGTGGAGCGCCGCTGACTGGCCGCGCACCTACGAGTCGAGCCGGTTCGCGAACGTCTTCGCCGTGGGCATCGCGTTCGCCCCGCCCCACCAGATCTCCCAACCGCGCTCGAGCACGAACGGCACGGTGATCACGCCCTCGCCGCCGCGCACGGGCATGCCGTCGGGGGTCATGGGCAAGACCGCGGCGCTCACCATCGTCGATCGGATCACGAACGGCCCGACGTCGCGTTCGCGCGAGGCGTCCATGGCCGACATGGGTGCGGCCTGCGTCGCGTCCTCGGGGATGGGGCTGCACCGCGGCACCGCGGCCTCGATGACGATGTACCCGGTCGTGCCGGACTACGAGCGATTCCCGGCCACGGGCCGCAGCACCAAAGACACCTTCGGCGAGATCGGTCTCGCGGGGCACTGGATCAAGTACATGCTCCACGTGCTCTTCATCTACAAGGCCAAGGCCCGCCCGCTCTGGTACCTGATCCCCGAATAGTCGACCAACGAACGAAGGAGAACCACCATGGACAACGCCATCGCCGATATCAAGAACTCACCGCTCCCCACCGCCCAGACGCTTCGGCGGCGCAACCACATCGCGTTCCAGCTGTGGCGCTTCGTCGCGCTGAACGTGCGATTCGTCACGATGATCTTTAAGGGAGACCACTAATGCCCAAGGACCTCACTCACGCCGCGGCGGGCGCGAGTCCCGACACCCACGTGCTCCACGACCAAGCCCAGCTCCACGCCATCGTCACCCGGCTCAAACGAGCGCACGGCCAGATGGGCGCCGTGGTGCGCATGTTGGAAGAGGGACGATCCTGCGAGGACGTGATCACCCAGATGGCCGCGGTCAACAAGGCCATCAACACGGCCGCGTTCACCCTCATCTCATCGAGTCTGAAGGAGTGCATCATCGATCCCGCGATCGACTCCGACGACGTCACCACCAAACTACAAAAGCTCTTTTTGAGCCTGGCCTAAGGAGAAACATGCGAGTTGTCGTCATCGGGGGAGTGGCCGGCGGGATGTCCGCGGCGGCGAGGCTTCGGCGCCTCGATTCTGAGGCCGAGATCGTCGTCTTGGAGCGCAGCGGGTACGTGTCGTACGCGAACTGCGGACTGCCCTACTACGTCGGTGGGGTCATAGCGGACCACGAGGACCTGCTGTTGCAGACCCCGGAGTCGCTCAACGATCGGTTCCGTATCGACGTGCGCGTCGCCAGCGAGGTCACCGCCATCGACCGCGCCGCGCGCGTGGTGCGCGTGCGCGACCTGTCCACCAACGAGACCTACGAGCTCGGCTACGACCACCTGGTGCTCAGCCCCGGCGCGACGCCCGTCGTGCCCCCGATCCCCGGCATCGAGCGCGCCTTGGCGCTGCGCACGGTCGAGGACGTCGAGCGCATGTCCGATGCGGTGAAGGATCTCTCAGGTAGCGCCGTCGTCATCGGCGGAGGCTTCATCGGCGTCGAGATCGCGGAGAACCTCACGCACCGGTCGATCCCGACCACGCTGGTCGAGGCGACGCCCCAAGTCCTCGCGCCCCTCGACCCCGAGATGGCGCGCCTGGTCGCCGACGAGCTGGGTCGCCACGGCGTCGGCCTGCACCTCGCCGACTCCGTCGTTCGCATCACCGATCGGACCGTCGTACTGGCCTCGGGTGTCGAACTCGACGCCGAACTCGTCGTGGTGGCCATCGGGGTCCGTCCCGACACCGCGCTCGCGCGCGACGCCGGCCTACGCATCGGCGAGCTCGGCGGCATCGCGGTCGACGAGTTCAACCGCACGAGCGACCCGGCGATCTACGCGATCGGCGACGCCGCGGAGAAGACCGACGCCCTCGACGGCGAGGCGTCGCTCGTGCCCCTCGCGAACATCGCCAACCGTCAGGGCCGCGTCGTGGCCGACCACATCGCCGGACGCCGCGTGCGCCCCGTGACCACCATCGGCACCGCCATCGTAAAAGTCTTTGACCTCACGATCGCGACCACCGGCTGGAACGAGAAGCGCCTCGCCGCGAAGGGCCGTCCCTACCTCGCCATCCACACCCACCCCGCGAGCCACGCGGGCTACTACCCCGGTGCGGCCAAGATGGCGCTCAAGCTCCTCCTCGACCCCGAGACCGGGATCATCCTGGGTGCTCAGGGTGTGGGGACCGAGGGCGTGGACAAACGCATCGACGTCATCGCGACCGCCATGCGCGGCGGGCTCGCCGCCCCGGAACTCGCCGACCTCGAGCTCGCCTACGCGCCGCCCTTCAGTTCGGCGAAGGACCCCGTCAACATGCTCGGCTACATCGCGGAGAACCTGCTCAGCGGGCTCGTCGAATCGGTCCACTGGAACGAGGTCGAAGACCACACCGATCAGGGCTATCTGCTCGTGGACGTGCGCACCGCCGGTGAGTTCGCTCGCGGCTCGCTGCCCGGCGCGATCAACGTCCCCGTCGACGAGCTGCGCGAGCGTCTCGACGAACTGGGCGAGAAGGACGTCGTCGTGATCTGCCAGGTCGGCCAGCGCGGCCACGTGGCCACGCGACTACTACGCGACTTCGGCTATAACGCGAAGAACTTGAGCGGCGGCTATCAGACGTGGCACAAGTCGCCCGCGGCGGAGCTCGTCGCCTGATCGAGCGAATTCTTAATCCAACCATCACCACCAAGCAACGATTGAAAGGAAACATCCCAAATGTGCAGTCGAGTTACCTGTCGTACCTGCAGTAAGCCCACCTGGAGCGGCTGTGGCAACCACATCGAGCAGGCCCTCGCGGGCGTGCCCAAGAGCGACCGGTGCCAGTGCGGCTCGGGCGCGTCGGGCGCGGCCAGTGGCGGCTTCATGTCACGCCTGCGCGGTCGCTAGACCGTGAACGCGGCCGATCGGTGGCGAGCGGCGCTCGAAGCGTGGGCCATCCCCGAGGAGATACTGGCCTCGGCGCCGGAGAGTCCGTGGATCCATCCACCGGTGCTCTTCGAAGTCCCCACGACGATCGAGTCGTCGCCGTCACACGATCGGGCCCGCGAGGCGATGCCGGTCGGTGGCACGGTGCTCGACGTCGGGTGCGGCGGCGGTATCGCCGCGTTCGCGCTCACGCCCCCGGCGGCCCGCGTGATCGGCGTCGACCACCAGGTCGAGATGCTGAGCATGTTCCGGGCCAACGCGATCGCCCGCGGCGTCGCGGTCGAGACGATCGAGGGCTTCTGGCCGGCCGTGGCGCCGAGGACCGCGCTCGCCGACGTCGTCACCGCGCACCACGTCGTCTACAACGTCGCTGACATCGTGCCGTTCCTCGACGCACTCGACGGCCACGCGCGCCAGCGCGTCGTGCTCGAGCTGCCGAACCACCACCCCCTGGCCAGCCTGACGCCGGCCTGGCGCCACTTCTGGGCGTTGGAGCGGCCGACGGCCCCCACGCCCACCGACCTGCTCGCCGTGCTCGACCAGATGGGCATCGACGCGGCGTCGACGGCATTCGAGGGTCCGATGCGCACCGAGGCCGACCTCGACCAGGCCGCGCACTTCACCCGAATCCGGCTCTGTCTACCCGCGTCGCGCGAGCCCGAGGTCCGCGCGTTCCTCGAATCCAACCCGACCCCGGGGACGCGTTCGCTCACGACCATCTGGTGGGACCACTCCGGTTCGTAGCCGCGCCTCGAATTGTGACTTTGTACCCCGTTCGTCGATAGGTGTCCTGATCACACGTCGATAGGTTGAGGGCATGAGTGCATTGCTGGGCAGTATCTCGACGCTGTCGCTCGCGCGCTGGCAGTTCGGCATCACGACCGTCTTTCACTTCTTGTTCGTCCCCTTGACCATCGGACTGGGCCTGCTGGTGGCGATTCTGCAGACCGCCTCCTTTCGAACCGGCGACGAGTCCTGGGAACGGGCGACGCGCTTCTTTGGCAAGCTGTTCCTCGTCAACTTCGCCATCGGCGTCGTGACCGGCATCGTCCAGGAGTTCCAGTTCGGCATGGACTGGTCGCGCTACTCGGTCTTCGTGGGCAACATCTTCGGCGCGCCGCTCGCCATCGAGGGTCTGCTCGCGTTCTTCATGGAGTCGACGTTCCTCGGGGTGTGGATCTTCGGCCGCGGCCGCGTGAGCCCCCGGGTGCACCTGCTCGCCATCTGGCTGGCGAGCTTCGGGACGATCCTGTCGGCCGCCTTCATCCTCGCCGCGAACGCCTGGATGCAACACCCGGTCGGCTACGCCATCGACCCGGCGACCCACCAGGCCGTGATGAACAACTTCTGGGCGGTGATGACCAACTCGACCTTCGTGCTCGAATACGGTCACGTGCTCTTCGCCGCGCTGCTCACCGGTTCGACCTTCCTGCTCGGGGTCTCGGCGTGGCACCTGCGCCAGGGACACGACACGGCGGCCTTCGCCAAGGCCGCTCGGGTGGCGATCGTGGTGGTGCTCGTCTCGGCCGTCGGGACGATCTTCCTCGGCGACTCCCAGGCCAAGCAGATGGAGACCCAGCAGCCGATGAAGATGGCCGCGGCCGAGGCGCTCTACAACACGACCAGCGGCGCGAGCTTCTCGCTGCTTACGATCGGGGACCTGGCGGGCAACCCGATCTTCCAGGTTCGCGTGCCGCACATCTTGAGCGTGCTCGCGACCAACACCTGGTCGGGAAGGGTCGAGGGCATCCACCAGCTCCAGGCCCAGGCGACCAAGAAGTACGGCGCGGGTAGTTACGTGCCGGTGATCTGGGTCCTCTACTGGACCTTCCGGATCATGGTCGGACTCGGTGTGCTGCTGCTCGCGCTCGGCGCGGTTGGCCTGTGGCTGATGCGCAAGCGCCGCCTGGAGCGCTCGACGTGGTTCCTGCGATTCGCGACGTGGATGATCCTCGCGCCGTTCCTCGCGAACTCGGTGGGCTGGATCTTCACCGAGATCGGCCGTCAGCCGTGGGTGGTCTACGGACTCTTGAAGACCTCCAACGCGGTCAGTCTCATCGCCCCGGGCTACGTGGCGACCTCGCTGATCGGCTTCACGGCGATCTACACCCTGCTCGCCGTGGTGGAGATCGGGTTGATGGTGCGCCTGGCCAAGGTCCCGTCCGAGCCGATCGCCGCCGACGACCGGGCACCGGAACTCATCTACTAGGAGGCGTCATGCTCGCACTGCTCGCCACCTCGCCCAGCGGGCTCGAGAAGCTGTGGTTCGCGCTGATCGGGGTGCTCTGGCTGGGGTACTTCTTCCTCGAGGGCTTCGACTTCGGGGTCGGAGTCCTGATGCCCTTCGTCAGCCACGACGACGTCGACCGACGCGTGGTGGTCAACACCATCGGGCCGGTCTGGGACGGCAACGAGGTGTGGCTCATCACGGCCGGTGGGGCGACCTTCGCGGCCTTCCCGCTCTGGTACGCGACGGTCTTCAGCGGCTTCTACCTGGCGCTCTTCGTCCTGCTCGCGGCGCTCATCTTTCGGGGCATGGCCTTCGAGTTGCGTCACCGCCGCGACGACGACCGGTGGCGTCGGTGGTGGGACCGGGCGCTGTTTTGGGGTTCAGCGCTGCCGGCCCTGCTCTGGGGGGTGGCCTTCGCCGACTTCGTCCACGGCGTGCCGATCGTGGCCGACGGCGCGTGGACGGGGACCTTCTTCGATCTGGTGAAGCCCTACGCGCTGCTCGGCGGGCTCGCCACGCTCAGCCTCTTCACGCTCCACGGGGCGACCTACCTCGGACTGAAGGCGGACGGACCCGTGCGCGAGCGGGCCCGCGAGGTGGCGCGGTGGCTGGCGCCGACTACCACGGTCGTCGTGACGGCCTTCCTCGGGTGGACCTACCTGAGCGCGCACGCCTGGCACCACACGGGGCTCGTGCCACCACTGCTGCCGATCCTCGGAGTCGGGGCGCTCGCGGCCGTGGGCTGGCTCGTCCACGACCGCCTCGAGGGCTGGGCCTTCATCGCGACGGCCTTCGTCGTCGTCGCCTTCTTCACGACCCTGCTGCTCAACCTCTACCCGAACGTGCTGGTCAGTTCGGTGCGCTCGAGCTACGACATCACGATCGCGCAAAGCGCGTCGCACCCCTACACGCTGACCGTCATGAGCTGGGTGGCGCTCGTCTTTACCCCCTTCGTCCTGCTCTACCAGGGCTGGACGTACTGGGTCTTCAAGAAGCGGGTGAGTCGACCCGAGTCGGTCGAGACGCGCTCGAGCGAGGTGTGAGCGAATCACCGGCGGCGTTGCTCGCGCGGCTGCGGCGCGCCTCGCCGTTGGTCACGCGGTCGCTGGTCGCCACCGGGGTACTGGGCGCCGTCGCGACCATCGGGCTCGTCGCCCAGGCGGTCGCCATCGCCGGGGCGGTCTCGACGCTCGTCGCGCATCGGCTGGCGGGGGTGACGGGCTACCTCGCCTGGCTGCTCGGGGCGACCGCGCTGCGCGCGCTCGCCGTCGGGTTGAGCGAGCCCGTCGGCGCCACCCTCGCGGCCCCCGTGCGACGCGACCTGCGAACGCGTGCCCTGGGCCAGCTCGTTCGCCGGGGGCGAACCTCGACCGTGGACGCGACGGTGCAGCTGATCACCCGCGGCATCGACGAGGTCGAGGCCTTTCTCGTCGCCTCGGTGCCCGCCCTGGTGCTCGCGGCGCTCGCCCCGGCGACGCTGCTCGTCTACCTCGCGGCGCGCGACTGGCTGAGCGGGGTGATCGTCGCGGCGTCGGCGCTGTTGCTGCCGGTCTTCATGTGGCTGCTCGGACTCGCGGCGAAGGACGCGATGGACGAGCGCTGGCGCGACCAGCAGCGCCTGGCGTCCTACTTCGGCGACGTCGTGCGCGGGATGATCGTGCTCAAGTCGGTGAACCGGTCGCGCGCCGCGGTGGAGGGTCTCGACGCGGTCGGCGCCTCGCTCACCGACTCGACCATGGCGACCCTGCGCGTCGCGTTCCTCTCCAGCTTCGCGCTGGAACTGCTCAGCTCGCTCGCGACGGCACTCGTCGCACTCACACTCGGACTGCGCCTCGTGCGCGGATCCATCTCGCTCGACGTCGCGCTCGTCGTGCTGCTACTCACCCCCGAGGTGTTCGTGCCGCTGCGCCGGGCGGCGTCGCAGTACCACGCGTCCTCAACCGGCGTGGCCGCCGCGACCGACGTGCTCGCGCTGATCGAGCGGGACCGCTCGGCGGGGACCCGACCGGCGCCGACGAGCGCGCCGCGCATCGAGCTCATCGACCTCGTCGTCGGCGCGAGCGCCGCGCCCATCCGCGCCCGCGTCGAACCCGGCTCGCTCGTCACCGTGCGCGG
>JAJXTB010000078.1 GCA_021784205.1 Actinomycetes bacterium | reverse complement strand
ACGGCCAACACGATGGCGAGCGTCGGCGAGGCGCTCGGCATGTCGCTGCTCGGCAGCGCGAGCGTGCCGTCGATCGACCCGCGACGCGACCAGTACGCCTACGACTCGGGACTGGCCGTGGTGAACCTGCTCGACCGTGGGATCACCGCCCGCCAGATCATGACCCGCGAGGCGTTCGAGAACGCCATCGCGGTGGTGATGGCCCTCGGTGGTTCGACGAACGCGGTGCTGCACCTGCTCGCCATCGCCCACGAGGCGCGCGTGCCACTCGAGCTCGACGACTTCAACACGATCGCCGCGCGCGTACCCCACATCGCCGACACCAAGCCGCACGGCAAATATCACATGAGCGACATCGACGAGATCGGCGGGGTGCCGGTCGTGCTCGCGCACCTGCTCGAGCGGGGCCTGCTGCACGGCGACGTGATGACCGTTTCGGGGGAGACCATGGCCACGAGCCTCGAGGCCTTCGCCGCCCGGCGACCCGACGGCGAGGTCATCCACGACGTCGACCACCCGATCCACGACCGCGGCGGCATCGCGGTGCTGCGCGGTTCGCTCGCGCCCAAGGGCGCCGTCGTGAAAGTCGCGGGCATTGACAACCTGCACTTTCGAGGCACCGCGCGGGTCTTTGACGGTGAGGACGCGGCGATGACCGCGATCCTCGCCGGTGAGATCGAGCCCGAGACCGTGGTGGTCATTCGTTACGAGGGCCCGAAGTCCGGTCCGGGCATGCGCGAGATGCTCGCGGTCACCGGCGCGATGAAGGGCGTGGGCCGCGGCAGTGACTCGGCACTCGTCACCGACGGACGATTCAGTGGCGGCACCCACGGTTTTTGCGTGGGCCACGTGGCGCCCGAGGCGCTCGACGGGGGGCCGATCGGCCTCGTTGAAGACGGCGACGTCATCGAAATCGACGTGACGACCAACACGATCGATCTGCTCGTCGACGACGCGGTCCTCGCGGCGCGCGCCGAGCGCCGAGCACCGTTCGTGCCCCGGTACACGACCGGGGTCTTGGAGAAGTTCGCCCGACTGGTCCAGGGGGCCGAAACCGGTGCGGTGACGTCACGCTGACCGGTCTGACGCGTTCGACGCCACGGCCCCGGCGCTCGCTGGACGCGGGCGAACCCGGGGCCGTCTTGTGTCGGTGTCGCCGGTGTGCTTAGATTGGACCGTGACCACGGGCCGCCTGATTCTGGTAGTAGTAGGGGATAGGCACCGGTAGTCACGTACACGCGTTCACCGGAAGCCTCCCAATCGGGAGGCTTTTTTCTTTATATCGACGGAAGTAGGAATCGTGGAACTCACAGGCGCGCAAGCCCTCATCAAGAGCCTCGAACAGCAGGGGGTCGACACGATCTTCGGCCTGCCCGGCGGCGCGATCCTGCCCGTATACGACCCGCTGCTCGACTCGTCGATCCGCCACATCCTGGTGCGCCACGAGCAGGGGGCCGGTCACATGGCCGAGGGGTACGCGATGGCGACCGGTCGCGCGGGGGTCGCGATGGTCACGAGCGGTCCGGGCGCGACCAACATCGTCACGCCGATCACGAACGCGCACATGGACTCGACACCGCTCGTCGTGATCACCGGCCAGGTCGCGACCAGTTCGATCGGCCTGGACGCGTTCCAAGAGTGCGACATCACCGGCATCACGATGGGCGTGACCAAGCACAACTTCCTCGTCCAGTCGGCCCACGAGCTGCCGCGCGCGGTGGCGGCGGCCTTCCACCTCGCGACCACGGGACGGCCCGGTCCGGTGCTGATCGACGTGCCCAAGGACGTGGCGCAGTCCACGATGGAGTGGTGGTACCCGGCGGGGGTCGAGGAGTTCGACCTGCCGGGCTATCGCCCGACGGTCGAGTTGGACGAGTCGGCCGTGGCGCGCTGCGTGGCGATGATCAACGGGTCCGAGCGGCCGGTGCTTTACGTCGGCGGCGGGACCCTCAAGTCCCGCGCGTCGGGCGAATTGCTCGCCTTCGCCGAGCGCACGCGCATCCCCGTGGTGACCACGCTCATGGCCCGCGGCGTCTTCCCGGACTCCCACGACCAGCACCTGGGCATGCCCGGGATGCACGGCGTCTACGCCGCGGTGACCGCCATCCAGCGCAGTGACCTGTTGATCACCCTGGGCGCGCGCTTCGACGACCGGGTCACCGGCAAGATCGCGTCCTTCGCGCCCGACGCGAAGGTGATCCACGTCGACATCGACCGCGCCGAGTTCGGCAAGATCCGTCGGCCGGACGTCGCCCTGCAGAGCGACGTCGCCTCGGCGCTGCGCGCCTTTGACGCCGCGGGCGCGACCCCGAAGGGCCTCGACGGCTGGTGGCGCGAGATCCGCTCCTGGCAGGCGAGTTACCCCCTGGTCTACGACGAACCCGAGGTCGACGGGCCACTGCGGCCCCAACACGTCATCGAGTCGATCGCCCGAACGGCGCCGGCGGGAACGATCGTCGCCTCAGGCGTCGGCCAGCACCAGATGTGGACGGCCCAGCACTGGCCCTTCGAAGAGCCCAACACGTGGGTCAACTCCGGTGGCGCGGGGACCATGGGCTTCGGCGTCCCCGCCGCGATCGGCGCCAAGGTCGGACGACCGGACCGGACCGTGTGGTGCATCGACGGCGACGGGTGCTTCCAGATGACCGCTCAAGAGCTCGTCACGGCGCGCTCCGAGGGGATTCCCATCAAGGTGGCGATCTTGAACAACGCCTACCTCGGCATGGTCCGCCAGTGGCAGGAGATGTTCTACGACGAGCGATATAGCGAGGTCTACCTCTCGCCGGACCTGCCCGACTACGTCAAGTGGGCCGAGGCGATGGGCTGTGTGGGCCTGCGCGCGACCAACGTGAAGGAGATGAACGACGTGATCGACGAGGCCAATCAGATCAACGACGTGCCCGTCGTGATCGACTTTCGCACCGATAGCACCGAGAAGGTCTTCCCGATGGTGCCCGCCGGCGTCTCCAACGACGACATCCTGGTGCACCCCAGCCAGCGCGGCGGTGCGCGATGAACGTTCCCGAGCCCTTCGCCGGCGAGCCGGTCCACTCCCCGGTGCGTCACCACATCCTCTCGGTGCTGGTCGAGAACAAGTCGGGCGTGCTCGCGCGCATCGCCGGGCTGTTCGCCCGGCGCGGCTTTAACATCTACTCACTGGCCGTCGCGCCGTCGGAGAGCCACGCCCGGTTCTCGCGGGTGACCATCGTCGTCGACGCCGAGTCGACGCCCCTCGAACAGATCGTGGGCCAGTTGGACAAGTTGGTGAACGTCGTCGCCATCTCCGACATCGCCCCCCGCGAGGCCGTCGAACGCGAGTTGCTGCTCGCGACGATCAAGACCGACGTGGCGAACCGGACCTCGCTGCTCGACACGCTCGGCAACGCGGGTGCGGCCATCGTCGACGTGGATCCCGGTGCGGTCACGGTCATGCTGGCCGGAACGCCGAGCGCGTGCGACGACCTCGAACGAGCCCTCGAGGCCTTCGCCGAGGTCGAACTACACCGAACGGGTCGCGTCGCACTCCCTAGACTTGGCCGAAGCACTCCGGCCACCGTCGAACACTAGAAGGATAGGACCATGACCACGATGTACTACGAAGGCGACGCCCACCCCGAGATCCTCGAGGGCAAGAAGATCGCGATCCTCGGCTACGGCTCCCAGGGCCACGCGCACGCGCTGAACCTCCACGATTCGGGACTGGACGTGCGGGTGGGTCTTCGTCCGGAGTCCTCGTCGGTCTTCAAGGCCGAAGAGGCGGGCCTGCGGGTGCTCGGCATCGCCGATGCCGTCGCCGAGGCCGACATCATCATGATGCTGCTACCCGACACCGAGCAGAAGCGCATCTACGACCTCGAGGTCGCGCCGCACCTGTCGGCCGGCAAGTGCCTGCTGTTCGCCCACGGCTTCAATATCCGCTTCGACCTCATCACGCCGCCGGCTGACGTGGACGTCGCGATGGTGGCGCCCAAGGGCCCCGGTCACCTGGTGCGGCGAACCTACGTCGAGGGCGGCGGCGTGCCGTCGTTGATCGCCGTCCACCAGGACGCCACCGGTCAGGCGCACGCGATCGCCCTCGCCTACGCCCACGGCATCGGCGCGACCCGCGCCGGGGTGCTCGAGACGACCTTCACCGAGGAGACCGAGACGGACCTGTTCGGCGAGCAGGCCGTGCTCTGCGGCGGCGTGAGCGCTCTGGTGACCGCCGGGTACGAGACGCTCGTCGAGGCGGGCTACCAGCCCGAGAGCGCCTACTTCGAGTGTCTGCACGAGCTCAAGCTGATCGTGGACCTGATGTACGAAGAGGGGATCACCGGCATGCGCTTCTCGGTGTCGGACACCGCCGAGTACGGCGACCTGACCCGCGGGCCGAGGATCATCACGAGCCAGGTGAAGGCCGAGATGAAGAAGGTGCTCACCGAGATCCAAGACGGCACCTTCGCCGCCGAGTGGATCAAGGAGAACGAGATCGGCCGCCCGCGCTACCGTGAGCTGCGCGAGGTCGGTAAGAAGCACCCGATCGAGGACATCGGCAAGAAGTTGCGCGCCATGATGCCCTTCGTGTCGGCCGGCAAGCAGAAGGTGTCGGAAGTCTCGGGCGGGGACACCGACTGAGTGATGCCTGACCGAAGTCGGGATTGATTGCCAACGTCATCGATAACGAGGCGTCTCGCCGAAATGGCGCGACGCCGATCGAGCAGAACGTCGCCCGACCGAGAGCGAACGATTCGGTGCGTCATGTCTATGCGCACGTGCGGCGCAATATTCTCGACCGCCGGGCGAACCGCCCGGGTGGGATCACTGGGCGCCACCCGGATCTTGCTCGAGGCGAATAGAGGTGCGTAAGCGACCAACCGTTTCCCAATCGCTGGGCCACTGGCTGGCTGGAGGGGATTGGTCGAATTTCCCGCCTACGGGAGAACGATCTTTCACAACTGGCGGTCAAGGCACCATGAGGAACGGCAGACGATCGTGGCTTGCGCTCATACGTCGTCCCGCACGGCCGATACACGGGATCCGAACTGAGTTACGGGCAAACCAGATTGGCAAGGGATTTCTGCCACTGCACGGAAAGTCCACTGGTCATCTGCAAGCCCACCCGGTTCCACTTCCCAGGACTCCACGCGACATCCATCGTGAGTGGCCACGATCCTCGTGGAACCGTGGAGCAATCACTGACGTGGAACCACACGGTCAAACGTATTGACTTGTGCGCCGGAACCGTGTGCGTTGTTCCCGGTCCCGACGGAGGATCCAGTCTCATCGTTGTCCCGGAGCCACGAGGAACGAGAAGTTCCAGGCCGGGTCCGCTCCGTCCGATTCCGCGAACGAATACTTTCCGTGCGTTCCCGTTGACAAGCGTGAAGACATAACTGACGTCCTTGTGGATTCGGTCACCAGACATTTGGATCGTTGAACCCGACGACAGAAAGTACGTACTGGCACTTCGAATTCCGGCGGCCGCCACCGATGAACCAGCGCCCAACGTAAGCACGAGGGTGAGTGCGCCTATTCGAATGTGGCGTCGATTCGACGTATGTCGTCGCGCACCCAAGACTCGTTGTGGTGTTTCGTCTCGGTGAGAACGCGAGAATGGCAAACCGACGGTCCAGTTCTTCATGTCATGCTTCCGCGTTTTCGTTGGCAACCACCAGGAGATCATGAGCCGAGGCAAGTAGGCAACCTGCGGTTATCGCACGCCTGTCGACACTTTTCCACCTGCGCCCACTCGGCGAAATTCCCTGGCACTGGAATGAAGTTGTCAGGTGCTTCATTCAGCGTCCCCTCTTGTTCTCGTTGGAGTTCAACCGAACGAGTCGCGCGTAAGTTGTTGGCCGCTTGGTAATAGAGGGTCGGAGCATTTCGCGACTGACACTCCTACCGTTCAACCTGCGCGTGCTCATCGACTTTGCTTCCAGTCTTGCCAAGAACTTTCACGACTTCGCGTGAGCCATTGACTCCTCGTTGGTGGTAACGCGTGACAGAGTTCTCGCCACGTTTTGCGACCACCTGTTCATCAGTCACTGGACTAACGCTGAATCTACCCCGAGTCGCTCGGTGATTCTGGGCGGTCGCGACCCACCCCTGGGATAGATCGAATATGGGATTGGGCTCGGAAAAAACAGGCATGCAGTTTCCCTGGTCAGCCGCGACTGATGGTGTTCGAACTTGCCACCAGGACCGTCCCCAGGTGCGTAGGTTGAGTCAGTGGGAGGTAAGTGGATGAGGCTCACCAAAAGGCGTGCTCGTCGCAATCTCGTACTACTCGCGCTGGTTGTCTTCCTTTCCCTTGCGTCATCTATCTCAGTGGGCTCCATCTCATCGGTCGCCCAAGCCACAACGCGCTACCCGGCCTGCGTGACATCCCAGATCGTGGTCACCGCTGGGGTGACTATCTCCGACGTGTCGTACCAATACCCGACTCAAACGGGGAACGTTCACGCATTCTCGAAGATGGCGGTGCCGGTCTTCTTCTACAACCGGGGTCCCGTCTGCCACCTCTTGATGGGCGCCCCGGACATCGCCGCCGTGAGGGACGCGACCAGCGCCTCTACGGTCACCGTCGCCAACATGACCATCCCGAATCCGCCGCTCCCCACGACGAAGCGCGTGGTGCTTCAGCTCCACCAGAGGGCCGAGGCTCTGTTCCTCTTCGGCTCCACGATTCCCAAGGGCGCAGCTGACTGCCAATCCGAGACGGCGACTGGCCTCCTGGTTCAGGGCTACGCCAAACCCGTTCCCTCGGTCGGTAAGTTTTTCCCGCGACGGATGAAGAACGTCTGCTTCCCCGTACCCGGAGCCGTTGGGGCAGCCGCTATGAATACCGGTGTGGCGTGGACCACGGCGCCGTCACCTAGTTCCGGAGGCGTTCGCGTGCTCTACGTGCTCCTATGGGTTCTACTCTCGCTTGGCGTCATCGGAGGCCTGTTCGTGGGAACCCGCTTCATCACCCGCCGAGCATCAGCATCACGCGAGCGCTCTGAGGCGGGCTCAGCGACAGGTGATCTCACACCCAGAGGGACGGCTTCGGTACAGACTGGCCCGCGGGGGTCCGCCGCCGACAGCTGCTCGATGCGCGCCACGGCCGCCGGCGAGCAGCTGGCGGCGGAAGTCTCGGGCGGGGACACCGACTGAGTCAGCTCCGCTCACCGAGCGCGTCGCCGACGATCCCTTGGATCAAGTCCGCGAAGACCAGTCCGTGGAACGGGGCGACCCCGTACCAGTAGGCGCGACCCCAGAGTCCCCGCGGCTTGAAGCGGGCGCGCTGGGTCACGCGCGTGCCCGATGTTGTGGGCTCGAAGCGCCACTCCAGCCACGCCTCGCCGGGAAGGATCATTTCGGCGTGCAGGCGCAACAGGTCGGGTGCCTCGAGCGCGTCGACGCGCCAAAAGTCAACGTGATCGCCCACCCGCAACTCGGTGGGGTGGCGCCGACCACGTCGCAATCCCGGACCGCCGACGAGTCGGTCGAGGAAACCCCGCAGGCGCCAGAGCCACTCCCCCCGATACCAGCCGTGGTCACCCCCGATGGCGCTCGCGGCGCGAAAGCAGGCTTCGGGTGACGCCGTCGTCTCGAGGACCCGCACGTCGGTGAGCTCGGTGCCGCCGGCCCAGTCCGGGTCGGTGGCGTAACTGCGAAAGGGCCGGAAATCGGCGTCGGTGAAGGTGGTCGGTGCCTCGCCCCGGTCACTCACGCCGAGCGCGAGCGTGATCGCGTCGCGCAGCGATCGCGTGGGCGCGCCGAGTATCGCCAGCGTCGAGGGGTCGTCGACGACGACTTCGTTGACGAGGCTGTCAACGAGCGGTCGCGCGAGCGAAGCCGGCACGGGGGTGACCAGTCCGACCCAGTGGCTCGAGAGCCGCGGCGTCAGTACCGGTACCTGGATGAGGCGTCGGCGTTTGAGGCCCGCCACGTCGGCGTAGAGCGCCATGAGCTCGGCGTAGGAGACCACGTCGGGTCCGCCGATCTCGAAGACACCGGCCAGTGGTTGGGGGATATCGATCGCCTTGACCAAGTAGTCCAAGACGTCGGAGATGGCGATCGGCTGAGACCGGGTCGTGACCCACTTCGGGGTAATCATGACCGGCAGTACCTCGACCAGATATCGGAGCATCTCGAAACTGGCCGACCCCGATC
This sequence comes from Actinomycetes bacterium, assembly GCA_021784205.1. The sequence goes on along the minus strand of JAJXTB010000078.1, from coordinate 5,311 downwards.
CGATCACCACCGCCGCGCGGAGCTCGGTCACGGGGATCGGTCCGTCGGCGAGGGTCCGTCCGACCTGGTGGCGGCTGGCGAGGTGGACGCTCAGCGACGCATCGTCGCGGCCCATGCCGCCGAGGTACACGATCCGCGACACGCCCGCGCGCACCGCAGCGTCTCGGAAGTTAGCGGCGTCCAGGATCTCGCGCTGGGCCCAGTCACTGCTGGCACCGATGCCGTGGACGAGGTACACGGCAACCGCAACGTCGTCCAGCGCCGAGGTGAGGTCGCCGCCCACCGAACCCGTCACGACCTCGACATCGTCGCGCCACGGCGCGGCGGCGAGCTTCGCCGGGGTGCGCACGAGGCAGCGCACGACGTGATCATGTTCGATCAGGCGCGCCACGAGCCGCCCGCCCACGTATCCCGTGGCTCCGGTAACCAGCACGCGACCGGGTGCGTTCGCGGGTGCCGGGTCTGATGGCTGGGCGATTAGAGGTTCCCCACGACGTAGTTGATGCTCGCGCACAGTGACGCCACGTCCTCGGGGTCGACGCTCGGGAACATCGCGATGCGCAACTGGTTGCGTCCGAGCTTGCGGTAGGGCTCGGTGTCCACGACGCCGTTGGCGCGCAGCACCTTGGCCACGACCGTTGCGTCCACCGTGTCGTCGAAGTCGATGGTCCCCACGACGTGGCTGCGTTGGGCGGGATCGGTCACGAAGGGCGTGGCGAACACGGAGGCTTCGGCCCACGAGTAGAGGATCTCGGCCGAGCGGCTCGAACGGCCCGCGGCGAAGTCGAGCCCCCCGTTCTCGTTCATCCACCGGATCTGGGAGGCCAGCAGGTGGATCGTCGTCAACGCCGGCGTGTTGTAGGTCTGGTTGAGCCGCGAGTTGTCCAGGGCGATCTTCAGGTCGAAGAAGGCCGGCGTCCAGCGATCGCTCGCCGCCAGCTGCTCGATGCGCGCCACGGCCGCCGGCGAGCAGAGTGCGAGCCAGAGCCCGCCGTCAGAGGCGAAGGACTTCTGGGGAGCGAAGTAGTAGCAGTCGAACTGCGACGGGTCGACGTTGAGCCCGCCCGCGGCCGACGTGGCGTCGACGGCGACGAGGCCCGTCGCCCCCTCAGGACGGGTGATCGGCATCATCACGCCCGTCGAGGTCTCGTTGTGGGTGAGGGCGTACAGGTCGATGGAGTCGTCCACGACGGGACTCGGGTGCGTACCGGGTTCGCTCACGATGACCTGGGGGCCGTCCACGTGGGGCGCCGACTTCGCGGCCGAGGCGAACTTGGACGAGAACTCGCCAAAGCTCAGGTGCTGGCTGCGGCGCTCGATGAGGTGGAACGTGGCCGCGTCCCAGAAGCAGGTCGTGCCACCGTTGCCGAGCAGGACCTCGTAGCCGTCGGGCAGATTGAACAGGGACGCGAGTCCGTCGCGCACCTCGCCAACCTTGTTGCGCACCGTCGCCTGGCGGTGCGAGGTGCCGAGATACCTCGATGCGTCGGCGACGAGCGCGTCGAGCTGGGCGGCGCGGACCTTGGACGGTCCGGAACCGAAGCGTCCGTCGCGTGGCAGGAGGTCGGTGGGGATGCGGATGCTTTCGGGGGAGGTCATAGACTTCAATCTTACGGACAACGGAATGGAGTCGTGATGAGCGCCCGAGTCAGTGACCTACTGGGGGGACTAGCGCCGAGCGCGACCCTGGCCGTTGACGCGAAGGCCAAGGCGCTGAAGGCCTCCGGCGAGCCGATCATCATCTTCGGCGCCGGCGAGCCCGACTTCCCGACACCGGCCCACATCGTGGAGGCGGCCGCCAAGGCCTGCTACGACCCGGTGAACTACAAGTACACCCCGACGGCCGGACTACCCGAGTTGCGCGAGGCGATTGTGGCTAAGACCAGGCGCGATTCAGGACTCGAGATCGCCGCATCGCAAGTACTGGTCACCAACGGCGGCAAGCACGCGGTCGCCACGGCGTTCATGTCGATGCTCAACCCCGGTGACGAGGTCCTGATCCCATCTCCGTTCTGGACGACCTACCCCGAAGCCGTCTACCTCGCCGGTGGTACACCGGTACCCGTACCCACGAGCGAGGCCAATGGTTTTCGCGTGAGCGTCGATGACCTCGAGCGCCACCGCACCGCCAAGACCAAGTTGCTCGTCTTCGTATCACCGTCGAACCCGACCGGTGCGGTTGTCGCCCCCGAGGATGTCGCGGCGATCGGGCGATGGGCCGCCGAGCACGACGTCTGGGTCCTCTGCGACGAGATCTACGAGCACCTGGTCTACGGCGAGGCGACCTCGGTCTCGATGCCCGTGGTGGCTCCCGAGCTCGGTGACCGTTGGGTCGTCGTGAACGGCGTGGCCAAGACCTACGCGATGACGGGCTGGCGAATCGGCTGGATGGTGGGGCCGCCCGACGTGATGGGCGCGGCGATCAACTATCAGAGCCAGACCACGTCGAACATTTCGAACATCTCCCAGCGCGCCGCCGTGGCGGCGTTGAACGGTGACCTGTCGGACGTCGCCGCGATGCGCGCGGCCTTCGATCGACGCCGTCGCACGATGACCACGATGCTCAACGAGATCGACGGCGTGACCTGCGCGGTTCCCGAGGGGGCCTTCTACTGCTACCCGAACGTGACGGGCCTGCTCGGTCGCTCGTTGGCCGGGCGGGTGGCGCACACCTCGGCGGAGCTGGCCGAGAACCTGCTCGAGACGGCCAAGATCGCGATGGTCCCCGGTGAGGCCTTCGGCACGCCGGGCTACTTCCGACTCAGCTACGCCCTGGGCGACGACGACCTGGTCGAGGGCCTGTCGCGACTCAAGGATCTCGTAAACAGCTGACGCTTATTAACGTGGGTGATCAAAGAAAGGTGAACAGTGGCTCGTGTACTGGTAACGGAGGAAATCGCACAGTCGGGGCTCCAGGAGCTCCGTAACGCCGGCCACGAGGTCGACGTCCGGCTCGGACTGTCGCCAGCGGAACTGCTCGAGGCGGTGGTGGGCGCCAACGCGCTGATCATCCGCTCGGCCACCCAGGTGGACGCGGCGACCCTCGAGGCGGCGAGCGACATGGTCGTGGTCGGGCGCGCGGGTATCGGTCTGGACAACGTCGACGTCGCCAAGGCGACCGAGCTCGGGGTCATGGTCGTCAACGCCCCCCAGTCCAACATCCTCTCCGCGGCCGAACAGGCGATGGCGCTACTCCTCGCCCAGGCCCGCAACATCCCCCAGGCCCACGCGGCGCTGAAGGCCGGCAAGTGGGAGCGTTCCAAGTGGGAGGGCGTCGAACTCTACGGCAAGACCCTCGGCGTCGTCGGGCTCGGCAAGATCGGGGCGCTCGTCGCCCAGCGCGCCCTCGCCTTTGGCATGCGGATCGTCGCCTTTGACCCCTACATCTCCGAGGAGCGGGCCAAGCACATGGGTGTCCAGCTGATGACGCTGGACTCGCTGCTGGCCCAGAGCGACTTCATCACCATCCACCTGCCCAAGAACAAGGAGACCACGAACCTCCTCGACGCGGCCGCCCTGGCCAAGACCAAGGTCGGCGTTCGGATCGTGAACGCGGCGCGCGGGGGCATCGTCAACGAGGACGACCTGGCCGAGGCGATCCGCACCGGACACGTCCACGGCGCGGCTTTGGACGTCTTCGCCAAGGAGCCCACGACCGAGTCGCCGCTGTTCGAGCTCCCCTCGGTCGTAGTGGTACCCCACCTCGGCGCGTCGACCGCCGAGGCCCAGGACAAGGCCGGTGTCACCATCGCCGAACAGGTCCAGTTGGCGCTGGCGGGGGACTTCGTGCCCTTCGCAGTGAACGTCGCGGCTGGCGAGGTCTCCAACGTCGTGCGGCCCTTCATGGGACTCGCGGAGGTGCTCGGACGGTTCATCGGTGGCCTGCTCGACGGCAACCCCGCGGACCTCGAGGTGATCTACCAGGGTGAGCTCGCCGGTGCCGGCACCAAGATTCTCACCCTGTGCGCGCTGAAGGGCCTCCTCGGGGCCACCGGACACGACGGCGTGTCCTTCGTCAACGCGCCCCAGATGGCCGCGGAGCACGGTCTCACGTGGGGCGAGGTCTCCACGGTCGAGTCACCGGAGTACGTGAACCTGATCACGGTGCGCTCGGGCGATCACGCGGTCTCGGGCACCTTGATGACGATCGGCACCCGACTCGAGACCCGCATCGTGACCGTCGACGGTCACAGCGTCGAGATCCCGCCCGCCGCCACGATGCTGGTCGTGCGCAACGACGACCGCCCCGGCATGATCGGGCACGTGGGTCTCGCCCTCGGTGAGGCGCACGTGTCGATCTCGTCCATGGCCGTCGGACCGGACCCGACGACCAAGACGGCCCTCATGGTGATCTCGACGACCACCCCGACGCCCGAAGCCGTGATCGATCGGCTGCGCTCGACCGAAGGCATCCAGGACATCCACCTGATCACCCTGCGCTGATCGCACGGGTCGACCGCCTAGAACAGACTGATCAGGTCGATCCGCTCCATCACCTCGTCGGTGAGCAGTTCAAGCGCGTCCAGGGCCGTCATGTTCTCACGAACCTGGGCGGCCGATGACGCGCCGGTGATGACCGTCGAGACGTTCGGGTTCTTCGCGCACCAGGCGAGGGAGAGCTGGGTGAGCGAGATGTCGAGCTGGTCGGCGATGACTTTGAGGTCGGCGACCTTCTTGTTGCGCGCCGGGTCGGTCAGCATGCCGCGCAGCCACTCGTAACCGGGCAGGGTCGCGCGCGATCCGTCGGGGACGCCGTTTAGGTACTTGCCGGTCAAGAGACCCGACGAGAGCGGCGACCAGATGGTCGTGCCCAGTCCGATGTCCTCGTAGAGGCGTCGGTAGTCCTTCTCGACGCGGTCGCGCCACAGGATGTTGTACTGGGGCTGCTCGACGATGGGCTTGTGAAGGTGGTGACGGTCGGCGATGTCGTACGCGGCGCGAATATCGTCGGCGTTCCACTCCGAGGTGCCCCAGTAGAGGGCCTTGCCCTGGCTGACCATGTCGCTCATCGCCCACACGGTCTCCTCGATGGGGGTCTTGGGATCGGGTCGGTGGCAGAAGACCAGGTCGACGAAGTCGAGCCCGAAACGCTCCAGTGACCCGTCGATCGCCTGGGCGAGGTACTTTCGGTTGAGCGTGTTCTTCATGTTGGGCACGTCGTGGAGGCCCCAGAAGAGCTTGGTTGAGACCACGTACTCGTGGCGCTGCCAACCGAGTTCCCGGAAGGCCGCGCCCATGACCCGCTCGGACTCGCCCGACGCGTAGGCCTCGGCGTTGTCAAAGAAGTTGACGCCGGCCTCTTTGGCCGCGG
>JAJXTB010000077.1 GCA_021784205.1 Actinomycetes bacterium | reverse complement strand
AAGAGACTCATCGTGAGGCCACGGTAGTGACTCGCGGCACCCCTCGTCGCGTACTGACCAGTCGCGCCCGCACCCACGCACCAACCGTGCAGTCCGGCCATGTACGTCGTCGAGACGCTGATCGCGTAGCACGCGCGCCGCGACGACGTGTTCGTCACGCGTACGACGACTGACTCGGCGCCCGAGAGTCGTGGTGCATTAGGTACGCGATAAGCGCACACCGGTCCCGCGAGAGCGCGACCCAGTCGAGAGCACGCGGGCCTCGCGCCGAGAGTACCCGAGGCTCGCCACGACCACGACCACGACGTGGCCGACGCTGGCACCGCGAGAGCGGCGAGAACACTCGCCGCCGCGACGCTGGAGACAAACAGGGAACGAGCCCTCAGTTGAATCGCGCGCACGCTCGGACGCTAGCGCCGCGCGGGGCGGGTTACGGACTAGGAGTCATCTCGCGGACCCGCGTCCCCCTCGGCCAACAAGCTGTAGAGCGCCCGTCGCGCCTCGGCGAGGATCGCAGTGGCTCGGGCGAGCTGGGACGAAGAGCCGACCACGACGACCTGGCGCGCGGCCATCACGACTTCGCGCCCCGCCACCATCAGCTCGCGCGCGGGCTCGGCGCCCTGGCCCGCGTTCTCCCAGGGCCGACCCAGTTGCTCGCGTTCGTCCTCGACGAAACGGCGTCCCGCGTCGCTGAGCGCGTAGGCGCGTCCGCTGCCGGTGGCGCTCGCTTCGATGAGACCCTCGTCCTCGAGTTGTTGAAGTATCGGGTAGATCGATCCGGGACTGGGGCGCCAGGCTTCGTTCGATCGCTCCGTCAGCTCCTGGATGATCTGGTAGCCGTTGCGCGGCTGCTCTTCGAGCAGGACCAGCACCGCGGCGCGCACGTCGCCGCGCGCACGCCGCCCGTCGCGCCGTCCCGGACCGCGCCGGCGACCCGGTCCCATGTGGTCGTGGCTGTGGCCGTGGCCCGGTCCACCGCGCCGGCGCCGTCCCAGCGAGCGCTGGGGACCGGGGCGACCTCGATCGGCATTCATGTCGTGTGTGTTGAACATCTCACTCCTTCGCGGGATCACCGTGTGACCCCTTTACGTTCTATAACGATATATCGTTACTGTTCACATGTCAAGTGACAGGAAGGGATCCAGTGAGGTCCGACAGCGCCGGGTGGGAGGTGACGGTCGCTAGCGCTGGACGTAGCGCACGCTACAGAGCGCGCCCGTCGCCAGGGCGATGACGAAGGTGTACACGCCCCGGCGCGTGTGCGGCGCCACCGTGACCCGCACCGTGAGTGCGGTCCCCGTATCGCGGATCACCAGGGCGCTCGTGCCGGCGCGGCCCACCACCGTGGGTCGTCCCACGAAGCCGTGTCCGAGGATGGTGAGGGTCACCGTGTGTCCGGTGAGCGCGTGCCCGAGCACCCTCGTCGCCGCCGGCGCGGGCGGTGGCGGAGGTGCGACCACGGCGACACTCAGGGTGAACGTGAAGGATCCCGGATCTCCGGCGCCGTCCACCATCGTGCCGCTCGCGCTGTAGACGCCGGAGGCGAGTGCGCCACCCGTCGTCACGAGGCCACTGGGCGACACCACGAGGTTCGGCGTACCCGCGCTCTGGGTGAAACTCACGGCGCCCGCGGCGCCCTTGACCGCGATCTGGCTCGAGTACGTCGCCGACGCGCTCGGCGTCACGCTCGCGCTGGTCGGCGAGGTCTGGGCGAGGGTCACCGAAGAGACAAGGAGGTTGAAGAAGTAGTTGCCCTGGTCGCCGCCAGCGTCGGCCACGACGCCGCGCGCGACGTAGGAGCCCGCCGCGAGCACGCCGCTCGTGGTGATGAGTCCACTGGGCGAGACGACGAGGGCGGGCGCGCCGGTGCTCTGGGTGAAGGTCAGGGCGCCGCTCGCCCCACTCGCGGTGAGCTGGTTCGACAGGGTGGCCGCCGCGCCCGGAGTCACGCTGAGGCGAATCGGCGAGGACTGCGTGAGAGTGCCGACACTCACGGCCAGAGAGAAGGTCCCGCTGTCGCCGCTCGCGTCACTCATGGTGCCCGTCACGTGGTACGTGGCACGAGGAAGCGTCCCCTGGGTCGTGACGAGCCCGCTCGGCGAGACGAGCAGAGCCGGCGCGCCGCTGGTCTGGGAGAAGGTGATCGGGCCGCTCGCCCCCGTGGCCGCAACCTGGGAGGAGAAGGTCGCCGACGCGGGCACCGACGAGGTCGCCGAGGTGGGCGAGCTCTGAGAGAGGAGTCCGACGGTCAGCGTGAACGTGTACGTGCCGCTCAGACCCGCCGCGCTACTCGTGCCACTCGCGCTGTAGACGCCGGGCGCGAGCGCGGAGCCGGTGGAGACCAGCCCGGTGCTCGAGACGACGAGGGCCGGGGCGCCCGAGGACTGGGTGTAAGTCACCGGGGCGCTCTCCCCGGCGACGGCGAGTTGATCGGTGAAGGAGGCCGACGTCGCGAGGGACACCGACGCGGCGCTCGGCGTCGTCACCAGCCCGCAGGCGTAGTCTCCGTCGAGCCCGCGCGAGGGGTACTGGATCATCGCGATGCGCCCACCGGTAAAGGACGCCATGTTGCACGCGGCCTGGGCGGCGGCGAGCGTCGCGAAGCCGGGCACCCAGAGCTTGTTCGCCGCGAACCTCGGGAGCGTCGCTCCGGCGATGGCTCCGAACTGGCTCGCGGTCGAGTAGATGCCCACCGAGGTGATGCCGATGCTCGCGAAGTAGGCGAGCTCGCCTTGGAGAACAGCCGCGTCATTCGCGTACTGCGCGCTCGTGGGTCCGGTGGCGTTGCGCAACGACTCCCAGAGGTTGCCAGTCTCCACGTCGAGCCACCACTGCGACGACTGCGCCACGCCGGTCGGCGAGGCGGCGCCCAACTGAGTCTCGACACCGACGACCGCTTGGAACGAGCCCTGTCCAGCGTTCCAGCCGTAGTCGAAGGAGCACGCGATCGAGTCCGCCCCGGCGCACACGCGCGGCGCGCTCTGGGAGCGGGGCCAGTTGGCGTTGTTCGACGGACCGGGGTTGTCGGTGTTGACGTAGAACTGCGGGCTCGCACTCACCGTCGTCCCCGCCCACTGGACCTCGCTCACAAGACAGGGATTGACCGAGAAGGGGTGGCCGTTGTTGACACCCACGATCCCAAAGCCCGCCGGAGAGGGCAGCGGCGACCCGCACTGGGGGAAACTCACGTCAAAGCCCACTGACGCCGGCGCGACGCCGGTCGCCGAGGCGGGCGCGCCCGCCGCGACGACGCTCGCGGCCACGACGAGCAGAGACACGAGAACAGCGCGAAGTCGACCGAGCACGTCGAGATCCTAGGTCCCCCGAAATTATTCCTGGTCGTCTCGGCGATCAGCGCGTCCACGCGGCACCGACGCGTACGCGCGCACGGGGAACGTCCCAAAGCCCTCGACGCGCGCCGGCGCGGCGCTAAAGCGAGCTCCGCTAGCCGGCAGTTGCTCGAGGCCCGTCAGGTGCTCGACGACGGGCACGCCGGCCGCGAGCAAGACGCTGTGCGAGGGACGCTCCCCTCCGCTCTCGGTGTCGTCGATGTTGAGAGCGTCGATGCCCACGAGGAAAGCACCTCGCTCGACGAGCCAACGCGCGGCACTGCCCGTGAGAAAGGGGGCGTCTATCGCGTAGGCGGGTGAGCCCCAGAGCGCGTCCGCACCGGTGTGCAACAGCACCGCGGCTCCGGCGACGTCGTAGGGGGCGAGGGTGGCGGCGTCGATGGCACGCGTGGCACTACCTTGCGTACGCACGACGACCGCCGGCAGGTCGACGAAGGCCTCGAGGGGCAGTCCCGCCAGGTCCGCGCCGTTCGCGTAGCGGTGAAAGGGACTGTCGAGGTAGGTGCCGGTGTTGCCCACCATGGTGATTGCGTCAATGGTGAACTCGGTACCCGGTGCGTAGCGCTCGCGCGAGTCCTCGCGTGAGAGGTGCGAGACGATCTGGGGTGCGGGCAGGCCCGGGTACGTCGTCATGCCCGCGCGAATCACGTGACTCAGTTCGACGAGTCGTCGCGAGCCCGTCTCGGGTGGCACGTCACTGGGTCCGCCGTGGGTGCCCAGGTGCGCTTCGCGCACCACGTGAAGGTTCGTGATCTCGACGCGCTCGACCATCAAGAGATGGAGCGAACGCACGAAGAGTTCACCGACGTCGGACTCGCTCGCGCTCTCGTCGGCGACGTCGACGCGAAAGCCTCGCGTCTCGAGGTCGCCGCCGTTGGAGAAGTACACGTGCGCGTCAAAGGTCGCGCGAAACTGTTCGAGTGCCATGACTCCATTGTCTCCGACGGTTCCGCCGCGCTCTGAGAGCGGCGAGACCCGGTCACGGCGAGGTCGTCGCCGTTGACTTAGGCGATGTAGAACGTCTTGGCGTTCGTGAACTCGCGAATGCCCAGCGCCGAGAGCTCGCGGCCGTAGCCGGACTTCTTAATACCGCCAAAGGGCAGCTCGGGCGTCGAGGCGACGATGGCGTTGGCGAAGACCATGCCCGACTCCACCCCGTTGATCGCCCGCTCGATCTCGCTCGGGTCGGTGGCCCAGATGGAGCCACCCAGTCCCCAGGGCGTCGAATTCGCCAGCGCGATCGCCTCGTCGAGGTCCTCGACGACCTCGACCACGGCGACGGGCCCAAACATCTCCTCACAACCCGCGCGCGAGTCGCGCGGCACGTTGGTCAGAACGGTCGCCTCGTAGTAGTAGCCCTTGCCCTCGACCAGCTTGCCGCCGGTGCGCACGACCGCGCCCTTGGCCACGGCGTCTTGGACCTGGGCGTGGATCAGCTCGCGCTGCTCGGAGTTCACGAGCGGCCCGAGACCGGTCTTGGGGTCCATCGGGTCGCCGACGACGACCTCACTCATGGCCTTGGTGAAGCCCTCGATGAACTCTTCGGCGCGCGACTTGACGACGATGAAGCGCTTGGCCGCGATGCAGCTTTGGCCGTTGTTCTGGATGCGGCCCATGACCGCCATCGGAATGGTCTTGTCCATGTCGGCCGAGCTCGCGATGATGAAGGCGTCTGAGCCGCCCAGCTCGAGCACGCACTTCTTCAGGTTCGCCCCGGCCTGGGCCCCAACCTTCTGGCCGGCGACCTCCGAGCCCGTGAGCGTCACGGCGGCGATGCGGTCGTCCGCGATGAGATCGGCGAGCGCCTGGTGCCCGAGAAAGAGGTTGATGAAGACGCCCTCGGGGAAACCGGCGCGCAGGAAGAGGCTCTCGAGGTACGTGGCCGATCCGGGGACGTTGTGAGCGTGCTTCAGAATGCCGACGTTGCCGGCCATCATCGCCGGCGCCGCGAAGCGCACCGCCTGCCAGAGCGCGAAGTTCCACGGCATCACCGCGAGCACGGTGCCCAGCGGTTCGTAGCGGATGCCGCTGCGGCTGGCCGGCGAGGCGATGATCTCTTCACCGAGGAGCGACTCCGCGTGCTCGGCGTAGTAGCGCATCGTCTTGGCGCACTTGAGGACCTCGCCCTTGGCCTGAACGAAGGTCTTGCCCATCTCGGCGGTCAGCATCGCCGCGGCGTCGTCAAGCTCGTCTTCGAGCAGCTGGGCCGCGGCGATCATCAGTTCGCCGCGGTCCTTGTAGGGCGTCTGGCGCCACGACGCGAACGTGCGCGCCGAGAGCGCCACGGCGGCCTCGATCTGGTCCGGGGTGTGAGCCGGGAAGTCGGCGATGACCTCTTCGGTGGCCGGGTTGATCGCGGTGAACGACATGACAGTCCCCTTCTTGCGTCGCGAGTCCTTCGCGACGCGTCTTGGCCCCTATCTTTAACCGAATTGCGCTCGCGCGCTACTCGCTAGGGCCGCCCGACGACCACTTTCGGGCGAAATCATTTCAGCGCTCGCCGAAGCACTAGTGGCCGAAGGAGTCCGGCATCTGCACGCACAGCACCTCGGCGCTCACGGTGTCCTGGGAGGCGCACGAGAGCGTCGAGGCGACGAGGACTTTTCGCCCCGAGACGTCGAGCACTCGGCCGCGGATGGCCAGTTCGGGTCCCAGCGGCGTGGGTTTGGCGTAGGTGACCTGCAGCGACGCGGTGACGAAGCGAAACGCGGGCAGCGTGTCCATCGCGCGGCTCTCACCACGGTACATCTGCGCCGCGGCGGTGCCAGTGGAGTGACAGTCGATGAGAGAGGCGAGGAGCCCCCCGTAGACGAAGCCGGCGACGGCGGTGTGAAAGGGCTGGGGCGTGAAGCGCGTGAGGCTCTCCTCACCGTCCCACTCGGTGGCGATGTGGTAGCCGTGCTCGTTGAGCCGTCCGCAGCCGTAGCAGTGAGCCAGGTGCTCGGGGTAGAAGTCCTGAAAGGCCGTCACGCACCACCGTTCGTCGAACGTTGAGATCGTAGTCGGCGCTAGTGGGTGAGGCCGGCCTCGACGCTCGCGCACAGTCCCGTCGTGCGCGGTGGGTAAATCCGGAGGTGGAGCCACGAGTTTGACCAGTGCTCAGCGAACCCGCCATTGTTCTGCGAGGACGCCACAACGATCGTGCTTGAGAGCGGCAGGTGGCTCGCGCGCGAGATGACGTCGGTCTCGGTGGCGATCTGACTCGCGGAGTAGGGAAAGGCGAGCGTCACGATCTCGTGAGCGCCCGCTCGCTTCATGGAGATGAAGTGGCCGCCGACGAGATACCCCTCGGCGTAGCCCACGTGGCTGAAGGCGCCCACCGCGCCCCCGACGCGCCCCGCGCACGCCACGCTGACACGCTGACTCGCGGTGGGCAGGGAACTCGCCGACGCCACGCCCGCGAAGCGAACCTCACCAAGGGCCGTGAGCATCTCGCTAAAGGTCGCGAATCGCGGACCCTGGCCCGCCCAGGAGATCACGTCGATCACAAAGGCGATGCGACCGCGTCGCGCGCCGATGGTGACCACGTCGTCGACGGGATGAAATCCCGCGAACGCCGGGCCGGCCTCGCGCAGACTGAACCCACCTTTGCCGAGGAGTTTGATGGCGTCTTGGGACGCCGACGCGCCGAAGTGCTCGATCTGACCACTGGTGGCTCCCGTCACGGCGGCCACCTCGCGATAGAAGGCGATCGCCGTCGCGTCGCCCGTCGCTGACGCGTGTGCCTGGGCGAGGCTCGTCGGAGGACCCGCGTGAGCGGCCACGCTCGCGCCGGCCACGCCGGACAACAAGCACAGCGCGAGCGCGCCGAGCAGTCCTCGTGGCAGCGTCGCTCTCACCCTGGCCCCCTTTGACGTTCACTCTAGGAGGATCAACCCTCCCTTGACGTCCGCTCGTCGCGCGAGCCACCACGGCGCCCTTTGGCGCCGTGGGAATTGGACGCCCGAAGTCACCTTCGAGGGGCCGGCTAGTCGCGGAATGATTCTTCATCTCGACGAGCGCGGCGCCGCCACGGGGGTTATGGTGAAAAAAGTTCACCGTGACGAGAGTCTCGCTGGATCATCGGGGAGGGTGATGACGCGCGAGGTCACGAACCCTGGCTGAGTTCGCCTCAGCGCTCGTGCGGGCCACGACGTGACATTCCCGCCCCTCGTGTCGAACGAAAACGTCAATCGACACCAGACAAAGGGGGGTTATGAACAAGTTCCTCAACACACGGCGCATCGTGGGCGTTCTGGCGAGCGCCACACTCGTGTGCGCTCTCGCCGTGGTGCCGGGCGTGTCCTCGGCCGCATCACGAGCTGCCCACCTAAGCACGAGTACGTGCGTGGCGACCGGTACGGCGACGCCGTCACTGTCGGGTGCGGTGTCACTCGCTCTGGGCAAGGCCGGTGCCACCGGCGGGTGCAACGCGACGGTGCGTGGCCACTGGGCCGCCAACTCGAGCAACTTCGCCACGTCCTACGCCAGCGACGCCACCGTGAGTTCCAGCGGAACCTGGAGCGCCCCGATCGCCTCGCCGCAGTTGAGCGGGACGGTCTCGGGTACGGTGGTGCCGAAAACCGGAGCGGCCGGGGCGAGCAGCTCACTGTTTTGGAGCATTGACTGCGTGATCACTTATTCGCCATTGAGAATTCGCTGCACGATCTACATCGGCGGCAACCTGTAGGTGGCCGGCGACGCCGGCTGCCCGCGAGGGCGTCGGCGTCGCCTAGGCGCGAGCGCGGTGCTGGGGGTCCGCGGCCTCGAGCAGGAGTCGCCACTCCGCGCGCGCCAGGGAGTGGCGGACCTTATCGACCGCGTCGGGGTTCACCGACACCGACGTGATCCCCAATCGCACGAGGTGCTCGGCGAACTCCGGGTGATTCGACGGCGCCTGGCCGCAGAGAGATGACGTGATACCGGCCGCGTGACTTTGCTCGATGATGCGACCGATCGTGTCCAGAACGGCCGCGTCAGACTCGTCAAAGAGCTCGTCGCAGATCTGGCTGTCGCGGTCCACCCCCAGCATGAGCTGGGTCAGATCATTGCTGCCAATTGAAACCCCCGAGATCCCCATCGCTGCGTACTCGGGGATGCGATAGGCGACCGAGGGCACCTCGGCCATCACCCACAGGGGGATCTCCTCGCCCAGCGGGCTGTGATGGACCAAGTCGAGGCAGGCCTCGAGCTCCCAGCGAGTGCGCACGAAGGGAATCATCAACGTGATGTTGGGCGTCTCCTCGTAGACCTTGGCCAGCACCTCGAGTTCGAGGTTAAAGACCTCGGGATCGCGCACGTAGCGGTAGCAGCCCCGATAGCCGATCATCGGATTCTCCTCGACTGGCTCGAAGCGGTCCCCGCCCTCTAACTTGGCGAACTCGTTGGAACGAAAGTCGATTGAGCGGTAGACAACGGGCCGGGTGCCAAAAGCGCGCGTGATGCGCGTGAGTGAAGCGGCCATGGCCTCGACGAAGGAGGCGGACTGGCCGCGCTCGATGAGCAGCTTGGGGTGCACGCCGGCGAGCGCGTCGGTCACCATGAACTCCGCGCGCAACAGCCCCACCCCGTCGACGTCGAGTGCGGCCACCTCCTCGGCGTGCTCGGCGAAGGCCAGGTTCACGTACAGACGCGTGGCGAGTGGCGGGGCGGCGGGTTCGCCGTGACTCGCCGGCGACGACACCGCGACGACCGGCGCCTGCGCCGTGAGGTCGCCCTCGAAGACTGTGCCCTGGGCGCCGTCGACGGTGATGACTTCGCCGTCGCGCAGCACCGTCGTGGCGTTGCGCGCGCCCACCACGCACGGCACGCCGAGCTCGCGCGAGACAATGGCGGCGTGACAGGTCATGCCGCCGCCGTCGGTCACGAGCGCGCCAGCCCGGCGCATGATCGGTACCCAGTCGGGGCTCGTCATGTGCGCGACGAGGATCTCGCCCGAGACGAACTGGTCGCCCTCGTCGGCCGAGGCGAGGATGCGTACCGGACCGGCCGCCCGGCCGCTGGAGGCGGCGAGGCCCTGGAGGAGCAGTCGCCCACTCGCCGGCGCCTCGGGTGCGACGCGACTGGCAAGGGTGGTGATGGGCCGCGACTGCACGAGGTAGATCTCGCCGCCCGCCATCGCCCACTCGGTGTCCTGGGGCGCGCCGTAGTGCGCCTCGGTCGCCAGGCCCAGGCGCGCGACGGCGAGGGCCTCGTCGTCGCTGAGCACGCGCTGGCTCGCCTCGCTCGGCCCCAAGTCCACTCGCAGGTCCGCACCGTCGGAACCGCGCACGACCTTGAACTCCTTGGTGCCTACGCGCACGTGCAACAAGCGGGGCCCGGCCTTGGCCACGACGTAGGTGTCGGGCTCGACCTGGCCCGAGACCACGACCTCGCCCTGACCGAACGCGCCCTCGATGACGATGTGGCTGGTGTCCCCGGTCGAGGGGTCGGCGGTGAACATGACGCCGGACCTCTCTGAGGGGATCATCGTCTGAATCACGACCCCCATCGCGGGAACCTCGCCGATCTCGCGCGTGATGCGATAGGAGATCACCCGCGCGCCGTAGAGCGACGCCCAGCAGTCCTTAACGCTCACGAGCACATCGGCGTCACCGGCCACGTTGGTGAACGTGACGTTCATGCCGGCGAAGGATGTGTCACCCGCATCTTCGCCCGTGCCCGAGGAACGCACCGCGACGCGCGAGCCCTCACCGAGTCGGTGGTAGGCGTCGAGAATCGCCGCGGCGAGATCGTCGGGCAGTTCGAGTCGGTGCAGGAGGTCCTGGGCCTCGCGCGAGGCGCGCGAGAGGTCAGCGGTGCTCTCGACGTTGACATCCGCGAGCGCCCCCGCGAGGGCGTCGACAATGCCCGCGTGCTCCAGGGCGTAACGGTAGGCGTCCGAGGTGACGACGAAGCCCGGCGGCACCGGGAGGTGGCCCTGGGTCAGTTCGCCCAAGTTGGCGCCCTTGCCACCCACCAGGGGGGCGTCGGCGATGCGAATGTTCTCAAACCACCGTACGAAGTCCACGTCCGGTCTCCGATCACTGTTGAAAGCGCCTACGTGCATCTTGTCGCGGGGCTCGCGCCCCCGCCAGAGCCAAATGTCCCGGTGGCGACCGGAGCCAGTACTCTATCTGCGTGCCTACGCAGATAGTAAGTGAACCTCGCGATCGCCAGTTCGACGTCGCCGTGACCACCTTCAAACTGATGGCCGACAAGACGCGCCTGCGCATCATCTGGGCCCTGCTCAACGGTGAGCACTCGGTGAATGAACTCGCCGCCCAACTCTCGCTCAATCCGGCGGGCGTCTCCCAGCACCTCGCGAAGTTGCGCCTCGCGCGGCTGGTGAGTGTGCGCCGCGACGGCACGCGTCTGCACTACTCCCTCGACCACCCCCACGTGCGCGGACTCGTCGAGGAGGCGCTCTTTCACGCCGATCACGTCGCGAGCGACGAGCCGATCGACGAGTCCACTCACCGCGTGGGGCCCTGAGTGGGTCAGGACTCACACGCCCACGCTGGCGACACGCGCCATCTTCGCGCCGCGCTGTACTTGATCCTCGCGTTCATGGCGATGGAAGTCGTCGTGGCGATCGCCGCCCACTCCCTCGCACTGTTCGCCGACGCCGGACACATGCTCACCGACGCCGGGGCCCTCGCGGCGTCGCTGTGGGCCGCGAGTCTCGCGTCGCGACCCGCCGGGGGCAAGTGGACCTTCGGCCTCGTGCGCGCGGAGATCCTCTCGGCCGCGCTCAACGGCGTGACGCTTCTCGTCGTCGCCGGCATCATCCTCGCAGAGTCGATCAGTCGACTCGTGCACCCACTCTCGGTGCACGGCGGCGCCGTCGTCGCGGTCGCCGGCGTGGGCGTCGTGGTGAACGTCGTGGCCGCCAGAGTCCTCGCGCGAGGCTCGCGCGAGAGCCTCAACGTCGAGGGAGCCTTCCAACACATCCTCACCGACCTCTACGCCTTCCTCGCGACCATCATCGCCGGCGTCGTGATCATGACGACGAACTACGCGCGCGCCGACGCGATCGCCTCTCTGATCGTCGTCGCCCTCATGGCGAAGGCGTCGTGGGGGCTGCTGCGCGCCTCGGGTCGCATCTTGCTCGAGGCGGCGCCCGAGGACGTCAACCTCGACGACGTGCGCGAGCACCTACGTGGCGTCGATCACGTCCTCGACGTCCACGACCTGCACGTGTGGACGGTGACGTCGGGTCTGCCCGTGCTCTCGGCGCACGTCGTCATCGACGAGTCCTGCTTTCACGACGGCCTCGTGCCCGCGCTGCTCGACAAGCTACAGACGTGCCTCGCGGGCCACTTCGACGTCGAGCACTCGACCTTCCAGCTCGAACCGCCGCGCCATCTCGAGCACGAGACGCGCACCCACTGATCAGCTGGTCGCCTCGTTCACGAAGTCCGCGAGCACCCGACGCAACTCGACGGTGATCTTGTCAGCGCGCGTGTGCACCTCGGCCGTCACGTCGAGGGGCATCGAGAGCGACGTCATGGCCGACTGCAGTCGCAGGTCCTCGTCGATGACCGCCACTTCGAAGTCGACGGCCTCTCTCATTCGCTCCTCAGACCCGCCGAGGTCGTTGCGCCACAAGCTCGAGTAGATGCGAACGGTCTCGTCATCGACGGGCGCGAGGAAGAAGCCAATGACGTTCGTGCCGCCCGCGTCGAGAAAGTCGATCGCCAGTTCCAGGTGGAAGGGAGCGATGTAGCGATAGCTCAGGCGCCGGCGCTGGACGAGGGGCCGTATTCCGGCCGCGACGCCGGGGTCCTCGCGGTGGGCGAAGTCGTGCTCGTAGGTGGCCTCGAAGGAGTAGCCGTCGCGCGAGACGTGGTAGTTCGGCACCTCACGCGCCTCCTCGGCGCCGAAGGTGCCCGCGTGGACGAAGGGAAAGTGGGCCATATCGAGGAAGTTGTCGGCGAGCAGCGCCGCGCTCGCGCGCGTCTCGATGACCTCGAGGTCGCCGCGCATGAACGCGGGGTCCGCCGCCGCGGCGAGATACGGCGTCGGCGTGAGGGGCGCCTCGGGCGCGACGAAGATCATCGAGTGCGACTCGAGCACCGCGGCCGGCCCCGCGAGTTGGGCGCGCGCCGGCAAAGTCGCGCCGCTACCCAGCGCGGGAATCTCCACGCAGCGGCCCGTCTCGTCAAAGACCCACCCGTGGTACGCGCAGCGCAGCGCCGCGCCCTCGCAGGTGCCCATCGACAGCGGCGCGAAGCGGTGCGGGCACCGGTCGTAGAAGATGACCGCCCGACCCTCGCTCGAACGGTACGCGACGTAGCGCTCGCCGAGGAGGACGAAGGAACGCGGCGTGCTCGTCACCTCGTCGGCGCGACACAGGGCGTGCCAGGCGCGTCGCAGCGCGGGAGTGGTGTTGGTGAGCGGACGCACCCGCACAAGATACGTGATCGCCGCGGCCGTCGCCGTAGGCTGAGCGTCAGTGACGAACCGGCGCCCACCTCGCAACGCGCGAGCGGGGGCGCGCGCCGACACCCCGGGTGCGAACGACCCACCCCCCATCATGTGGCCCGTCGCGGGTTCGGGCTTCGAGGCCGACCCCTTCAGCCCCGCGGGCCTGGCTCAACAGGAGTGGGTCCTCGCCTCGCGAGCGGGCCGCAGCCGCGCGGGTCGCGTGCTCGTGTGGGTCATCGTCGTCCTTCTCGTCCTCGGCGTCGCGACCCCCCTGCTCTCGCCGCTCTGGTGAGCGGCACCCCACCCACCTCGGTGCGGCGCGGCCACGTCGTCGCGGCCTTCGACAAGTTTCGCGCCAGCGCCGCGGCGCGCGAGCTCAATGACGTCGTCGCCCGGGCGGCGCGGGCGCGCTCGCTCGAGTGCGACGCGGTCCTCGTCTCCGACGGGGGCGAGGGATTCGCCGCGACCTTTGACGGCGAGGTCGTCACCGCGGCCAGCGTCGGCGCGCTCGGCGACGCGCGAGACGCACCCCTCACGCTCGTGCGCACCGGCGCGGGCGAGGTGGCGGTGATCGAGACGGCGAGCGTCGTCGGTCGAGACCTGCTCGAGAACCCCAGTGGGGAACAGGCCCTGGCCGCGAGCAGTGACGGCGTGGGTCTGCTCATTCTGGCCGCGGCGCGCCTCGGGGTGAGAGGTGTCGTCGTGGGCTGCGGGGACACGTCGACCTCGGACGCGGGTCGGGGCTGCTATCGCGTGCTGCGCGAGGCGGGAGGACTACCCGTCCCCGTGACGGTCGCCACCGACGTGCGCACGACGTTCCTCGGAGCC
>JAJXTB010000076.1 GCA_021784205.1 Actinomycetes bacterium | reverse complement strand
ACGGCCGAGTCGGTCGTGTTCACGCTCTGGCCGCCGGGGCCCGAGGAGCGGTAGACGTCGATCTTGAGGTCGTTCGCGTCGAGGTCCACGTCGACCTCTTCGGCCTCGGGCAGCACCGAGACGGTGGCCGAGGACGTGTGCACCCGGCCCTTGGCCTCGGTGACCGGCACGCGCTGGACGCGGTGGACGCCGGCCTCGTGTTCGAGCCGGGCCCAGGCGTCCTCGCCCTTGACGAGGTACGTCGCCTCGTCGATGCCGCCCTGCTCGGTCTCTCGCTCCTCGACGACTTCGAGTTTCCAGCCCCGCAGCGCGGCGTAGCGGCGATACATCTGAGCCAGGTCGGCCGCGAAGAGGTTCGCCTCTTCGCCGCCCTCGGCGCCGCGGATCTCCAAGATCACGTTTCGCCCCTCGTTGGGGTCGTGGGGCAGCAGTAGGGTCTCGAGGGCCGACTCGAGCGCGGCGATACGGGCCTCGGCGCCGTTCACCTCGTCGCGCCACTGCTCGCGATCGTCGCCGGCGGATTCGTTGAACATCTCGCGCGCGGTGTCGAGGTCCTCGCGCGCGGCGCGCAGTTGGACCCAGGCGGCGTTAATCTCCGCGAGGTCCTTGTGGCGACGCGACAGGTCCCGCAGTCGGGTGAGGTCCTTGGCGACGTCGGGTTCGGCGAGGGCCGACTCGACCGTGTGGAACTCCGCCTCGAGGGCGTCGAGGGTCTCGTCGAGCGATCGCACGGCGGTGGTCCGAGGGCCTAGGCCTTCGGAGCGCGCGCCTTGGAGGTCTTCTGGGCGTAGCGGCGCTGGAAGCGCTCGACGCGGCCACCGGTGTCGACGAGCTTCTGCTTGCCGGTAAAGAAGGGGTGGCAGGCGTTGCACAGTTCGACGCCCATCACGGGCTTGGTCGAGCGGGTGGTGAAGCTGTTACCGCACGAGCAGGTGACGGTGCACTCGACGTAGTTGGGGTGGATGTCGGTCTTCATGTGACTCCTTAGCGCGAAGAGAGAGTTTAGCGGACAATCAGCTGGTCGGACTCGGGCCGCGCCCGATCTCGGCCAGGAACTCGTCGTTGGAGCGGGTGGACTTCAACTTGTCGATCAGCAATTCCAGGCCCGCGGCGTCGCGCCCGTCGGCCGCCAGCCCGTTGAGCACCCGGCGCAGCTTCCAGACCTGGGGCAGCGCCTCGCGGGTGAAGAGCAGTTCCTCGTGCCGCGTGGACGAGCCGTTCACGTCGATCGCCGGGTAGAGCCGGCGTTCGGCCAGGCGCCGGTCGAGACGAAGCTCCATGTTGCCGGTGCCCTTGAACTCCTCGAAGATGACTTCGTCCATCTTCGAGCCCGTCTCGACGAGCGCCGAGGCGAGGATGGTGAGCGAACCGCCCTCTTCGATGTTTCGCGCCGCCCCGAAGAACTTCTTGGGCGGGTAGAGCGCGCCGGAGTCGACGCCACCGGACATGATGCGCCCCGTCGCCGGCGCGGCCAGGTTGTAGGCGCGCGCGAGACGGGTGATGCCGTCGAGGATGATCACGACGTCGCGACCCTGTTCGACGAGCCGCTTGGCCCGCTCGATCGCGAGCTCGGCGACGTGGGTGTGCTCGTCGGCCGGGCGGTCGAAGGTCGAGGAGATGACTTCGCCCTGGACGCTGCGGCGGATGTCGGTGACCTCTTCGGGTCGCTCGTCCACCAGCAGGACCATCAGGTGCACCTCGGGGTTGTTGGCCTCGATCGACTGAGCGATCTGCTTCATGACCGTGGTCTTGCCGGCCTTCGGCGGCGAGACGATCAGCCCGCGCTGGCCCTTGCCGATCGGGGCGATCAGGTCCACGATGCGCGGCGTCAGGTCGGTCTTGCCGGCGTTGGTCTCGAGTTTGAGCTTCTCGTCGGGAAAGAGCGGAGTCAGGTCCTCGAAGCGCGGACGCAACTTGGCCACCTCGGGGTCAAAACCCGCCACGGTGTCCACGCGCAGCAGCGCGGGGTACTTCTCGTTCGAACCGGCCGGTCGATACCCGCCGGTCACCGTGTCGCCCTTGCGCAGGCCGTAGCGACGAACCTGGTTGATCGAGACGTACACGTCCTGGGGCGACGGGTGATACCCGCGCGAACGCAGGAACCCGTAGCCGTCGTCGCGCAGGTCGAGCAGCCCCTCGACGTCGAGCAGCTCACCGTTGTAGGGCTGGTCGGCACCGGGCATGACCTCGGTGGGGAAACGCTCGCGGCCGTTGCGGTTGCGACGGTTGCGACGGTTGCGTGAGTTCGGCTCGCTGGTGAAGTCGCGCGTGCGCTCGGGTCGCTCCTGGCGCTCCTGGCGCTCCTGGCGCTCGGGGCGCGATGGCCGCGTCGTCGTCGGGGCGGGCGACGTCGCCTCGCCCGGCGCGGTTGCGGCGTCGCCCGACGGACCGGCCACGGGTGGCGCGGAGACCGCCGCGGGTTCGGTTGTCTTCACCGACGCCTCGACGTGTGCGGGGTGGGGGGCGGGCGAAATGTCCGAGGCGAACTCCCCGAGCAGGGTTTCGAAGTCGTCAACCGGGGTCGCGACCGTGCGGCGAGACCGCACGGCGCGCGAGGGCGCCGACGCCGAATCGTCGCTCTTCATGATCGCGTCGATGATGGCCGCCTTGGTGGCCCGGGCGCCGAGGTCGACGCCCTTCACCTTGGCGATGGTCTGGAGATCGTCACGGGATTTGGACTCGAGGTCCGAACGATCGGGGGCGGGCTTGATAGCCATGAAAGTCCTTTCTCGCCGACGCCACTACGGCCGACGGAGAAAATACGAAGAATGTCATCCTGGAAAGAGTTCCCCACGTCGGCGAATATGGCCGGTCGCGGACGACTCTTTCAGTGTAGTCGAGGAACGCGCTACTCCATCGTCACCGATGGCGCGACCCCAATCTAGGACAGCGCACCGAGCAGTGCGTCGATGGTCGCGTCCACGACCGGGGGGTTCGAACTGGTGCGCAGCGCCGTGTCGGGGTCCTTCAAGCCGTTACCCGTCAGCACGCAGACCACCGTCGAGCCCTCGGGAACGCCGTACTTGATGATGCCCGCCACCGAGGCCGCCGAGGCCGGTTCACAGAAGATCGACTCGTAACGAGCCACGTAGTGGTACGCGTCAAGGATCTCGTCGTCGGTGACGGCGCGGATGTCCCCGAGCGACTCGTGGATGACCTCGAGCGCCTTCACCCAGCTCGCCGGATTGCCGATGCGGATCGCCGTGGCGATGGTCTCGGGGTGCTCGACCGGGTGGCCGAGCACGATCGGCGCCGCCCCGGCCGCCTGGAAACCCCACATGCGCGGCAGGGCGTCGACCCGACCGGCCTCGTGGAACTGGGTGAACCCGCGCCAGTAGGCCGTGATGTTGCCGGCGTTGCCCACCGGGATCGAGAGGATGTCGGGCGCGGCCCCGAGCACGTCGACGATCTCGAAGGCACCGGTCTTCTGGCCCTCGATGCGATCGGGGTTGATCGAGTTCACGATGGTGATCGGCAGGTGCTGGGTGAGTTCGCGCGCGAGGTTGAGCGCCTGGTCGAAGTTGCCACGGATCTGGAAGATCTTGGCGCCGTAGACCATCGCCTGGGCCAGCTTGCCAAGCGCGATCTTGCCTTCGGGCACGAGTACGACGCAGTCCATGCCGGCCTTGGCCGCGTAGGCCGCGGCGGCGGCCGAGGTGTTGCCGGTCGAGCCACAGATCACGGTCCGGGCCCCGTTGGCCTTGGCCCGGGTGATCGCCATGGTCATGCCCCGGTCCTTGAACGAGCCCGAGGGGTTGAGGCCCTCGAACTTCAGGTAGACGTTCGCCGACAACCGCTCCGAGAGCCGGTCGGCGCGGATCAGTGGCGTGTTGCCCTCGTGGAGGGTGACGACCTCGTCGACCCCGTCGAGGTTGAACCACGCGGCGTACTCATTCAGCAGTCCGTTCCAGCCGGTCACGGGTTCCCTCCGTCAATCACTCGAATACAGGCGCCGATCGAGTCAACCGACTCGATCGTGGCCAACTCCTCGATCGTCGCCTCCACGTCGCGGGTCAACGCCCGGTGGGTGACGAACGAGAGCCGGGCCTCGTTGCCAACGCCGAACTGCTCCATCGAGCGGATCGAGACGCGGTGACGGCCAAAGACGCTCGCCACGCTCGCGAGCACGCCGGGCTCGTCGGCGACGTCGAGCGAGATGTAAAAGACGTTGGCGATGTCGCCGGCGGGCACCCGCTCCAGGGTGTCGTCGACCATGAAGGGCACGTCGTGGCGACCGCTCACGCGGTTGCGCGCCGCGTCGAGCACGTCGCCGAGGACGGCGGTCGCCGTCGGCGCCCCACCGGCCCCCTGGCCGAGCCACATCAGCGGACCACTGATCGCGCCCTCGACGAAGACGGCGTTCATCGCGCCGTGCACGGCGGCGAGGGGGTGGTCGGCGGGCACCATCGCGGGGTGCACGCGTCGCGAGAGACCGTGTTCGCCCACCCGCTCGGCCACACCGAGCAGCTTGATGACGTAGCCGGCGCGCGCGGCGAACTCGACGTCCACGGCCCGGATCCCCGATATGCCCTCGCGGGTGATGCGCTCGTCGCGCAACTCGGTGCCAAAGGCGAGCGACGCCAGGATGAGCACCTTGGCCGCGGCGTCAAAACCTTCGACGTCGGACGTGGGGTCGGCCTCGGCGTACCCGCGGGCCTTGGCCTCGGCGAGGGCCGTCTCGTAGTTCGATCCCTCCGAGGTCATCTGGGAGAGGATGAAGTTGGTCGTGCCGTTGACGATGCCCATCACGCGCTCGATCCGTTCGCCGGCCAGCGACGTGCGCAGGGCGCGAAGGATGGGCACCGCACCGCCGACCGCCGCCTCGTAGAAGAGATCGGCGCCGTGCTCGTGGCCGAGCCGGGCCAGGGCCGTGCCGCGCTCGGCCATCAGGACCTTGTTCGCCGTCACGACCGAGACGCCCCGGCTGAGGGCCGATTCGATATAGGTCCGGGTGGGCTCGAGCCCACCGGCCACTTCCACCAGGACGTCGATCTCGCCCGATTGAGCGAGGCCGGCGGCGTCGTCGGTGAGCAGCGACGTCGGGATCCCCGGGTGGGCCTTGGTGAGGTCACGAACGGCGACGGCGACCAGCTCGAGCGAAGCGGTGGCGGCGTCCACGAGCGCGTCGTGGCGCGAGTCGTCGAGCAGCAGTCCAACGAGGGCCGAACCGACAAAGCCGGCGCCAATGACGCCGACGCGGATAACCGGGGTGGTCATCGATACAGGCTAACCCGTGGGCGACGCGGGCCCGTTACGCCTCGAGGCGCGCGAGGTCCTCGAAGGTCTCGCGACGCAACACGACTCGCGCGGCCCCGTCGCGCACGAAGACCACGGCCGGGCGCGGCACTCGGTTGTAGTTCGACGCCATCGCGTAGCCGTAGGCGCCGGTCACCGGCGTGGCGACCAGGTCGCCAGACTGGGTCGCCGCGGGCAGCCACGCCTCGTCGATGATCACGTCGCCGCTCTCGCAGTGCTTGCCGACGAGGCGAACCGCCTGGGGTCGCTCGGCGAGCGGCCGGGCGACGTCGAAGGCCTCGTAACCCGAACCGTAGAGCACCGGGCGGGGGTTGTCGCTCATGCCGCCGTCCACGGCGAGGTAGGTCCGCTTGGCGGCGCGCTTGCGCGTGCCGGTGCGATACACGGTGAGCGCCGCCTGGGCCACGATCGCCCGGCCGGGCTCCGCGGTGAGGCGAACCCCCGGGGCAACCCCGTGGGCCGCCGCGCTCGCGCGAAGGCTGTCGGCCCACTGCGTGATCGACGGGGCACGCTCGCCGGCCACGTAGGCGACACCCAGGCCCCCGCCCACGCAGAGCTCGTCGAACCCGTCGTCGCGGGTGAAATCGGCCACGATCGCCATGGCCTCGCGAAAACCATCGAGTTCGAAGATCTGTGAGCCGATGTGACTGTGCACGCCGTGGACGCGCACACCGGAGAGCGCCCGCAGCGAGTCAATCGCCCGTCGAGCGTCTCCGGCGGCGACCGAGAAGCCGAACTTGGAGTCCTCCTGGCCGGTACGGACGAATTCGTGCGTGTGGGCCTCCACGCCCGGGGTGATGCGCACCAGACAGTCGAGGGTCGCGCCCGCCCCGACGAGTTGACCCAGGCGGTCGATCTCGTCGAAATTGTCAACGACCACCCGGTGGACCCCGGCGTCGATCGCGGTCGCGAGTTCGCTCGCCGACTTGTTGTTGCCGTGCATGATGATCCGCGAGGCCGGGACCCCGGCGCGCAGTGCGAGGTCGAGCTCCCCGCCGGTCGCGACGTCCAGGCAGAGCCCCTCTTCGAGCGCGACACGGGCCATCGCGCCGCAGAGGAACGACTTGGACGCGAAGGCGACCCCGTCGTCAAAGGCGCTCGCGGCCTCGGCGCAGCGCGAGCGAAGCGTCGCCTCGTCATAGACGAACAGGGGCGTGCCGTACGTCTCGGCGAGCGATCGCAGCGAGACGCCACCGACCACCACGTCATCGGCGCCCAGTTCTGCGCCGTCGGGCAAGAGTTCGACGTCGATCGGCTCGGCCATAGGCGAACACTAGTGAAGCCCGGACCAATCGACCGGCCGGCCTACCGGACCCGTCGTCCCGCCGTCGCTCAGGGTCGGCCACCGCGACGGTGCCCACCGGACCCGTCGGTCGGCCCCGGCGCGGGTCCGGTAGGCTGGTCGGGCGAGTTGCCGTGGTGTAATTGGATAACATGCCACCCTCCGAAGGTGGAGACTTGCGAGTTCGAATCTCGCCGGCAACACCCAGTCCCCGACCAGCGCGTAGCCGTCGGGCCGCGTGAACGGCCCCGAGGGGGCGGCTAGTTTACGTCCGTGGGAATCCTCGTTCTGGGTATGCATCGTTCTGGCACGTCCGCGCTCGCCAGCGTCCTCGACGCCCTCGGGCTCGACGTCGGTTCACGTGACGGTCTGATGCGCGGCGACGTCGGCAATCCCGACGGCTACTTCGAAGTCGAATCGGTAGCGGCCCTCGACGAGCGGATCCTCGCCGCCTACGGCGGCCGCTGGGACATCCCACCCCTGCTCGCCCCGGGCTGGGCCAACGAGGTCGACGCCCGTCGGTTCGTCGCCGAGGCGCGCACGACGTTCGACGCCACCTTCGCGGGATCTCACTTCGTGTTAAAGGACCCGCGCATGTCCCTGTTGATGCCGCTGTGGCGCCAGGCCCTGCTCGATCGCGCGGCGGTCGTGGTCGTCGTGCGCGACCCCGCGGAGGTCGCGTGGTCGCTCGCGCTGCGCGACGGGATGGCCCCGCTCACCGGACTCGCCCTGTGGGCCGCCTATAACCGAACCCTGCTCGCCGGCCTCGACGGACTCCCGGTGCACGTATGCCACTACCGCGAACTCGTCGAACACCCCCGCGAGGTCGTGGCCGACATCGCGCGAAGCCTGAGCGCGTGGGGCGAACTCGACGACGTCGACACCGACGCGGGCGCCCAGCGGATCCGAGCCGACCTTCGCCGCGACACCCACCCCGGCGCCGACCCGATCCTGTCCGAGCCGCCACCGTCGATCAGCGAGCTGGCGGCGTTCCTCGGGACGCTCAACGGCCGTCACGACGAATTTCACGCCACCGCGCCGGCACCGGGCTGGTGGGAGGAACCGCTCGTGAACGAGCGGCGAGTCTTCGTCCAGCACTACGAGGCGGCCCTGGACGAGCGCGACGCGCAGATCGCGGCGCTGCTCGTGGACAACGCGGCCCTGCGCGCCCAGGGTGAGGAGTTGCGCCACGAAGTGACCGCCGCCATCGACGCCGTGCGCGAGCTCGAGGCGACCCGGGCGATCCGTCTGGCGCGGGCCTTCGGCCGCGGCCCGGCCAAGGCCTAGCGGGCGTACTAAAGTCGCTCTACCGACGCCCTATGACCGCAGACGACCCACGCCTTGACACACCGACCCCGTTCGTCATCTGGTTCACCGGTCTGTCGGGTTCGGGCAAGTCGACCCTCGCCGGCATCGTCGAGGACCTGCTGCGCGCGCGCCGGGTACCGGTGCACAACCTCGACGGCGACGCGTTGCGCCGCGGTCTCAATCGCGACCTCGGCTACGACGACGACGCGCGCGACGAGAGCATCCGGCGCATCGGTGAGGTGACCCGGATCCTGGTCGACGCCGGACACGTGGTACTCGTCGCGGCGATCTCACCCTTCGAATCCGGTCGGCGCCGCGCGCGCGACCTGATCGAACCGGGCCGCTTCGTCGAGGTGTTCGTCGACGTGCCCCTGCACGTCGCCGAGGCCCGGGACCCCAAGGGGCTCTATCGCCTCGCGCGCGAGGGCCACCTGACGAACTTCACGGGCATCGACTCGCCCTACGAGGCGCCGCTTCACCCCGAGGTCCACGTCGACGCCGAGGCGCTCAGCCCACTCGACGCGGGCGCCCTGGTGATCGCCTCGCTCGAGGCGGCCGGACTTCTGGCACGGTCCTAGGAGACCATCACCATTCGCACGGTGTCGGTGATCGACGCCCCGCCCGAGGCCGAACCGGCCATCACGACCACCGCGTCACCGGGCTTAGCGGTCCCCGAGAGCTTCATCTGGGTCACGGCGAAGTCGCAGAGGTCGTCGATGTCGGTCGCGGGCGACAGGTAGATCTCCTGGACGCCCCACGAGCCGTGGAGCTGACGGGCCGTGGCCTCGCTCGGCGTGATCGCGACGATCGGCATGGGGGGACGGAACCGTGAGATGGCGCGCGCCGTGAGACCCGAGCGGGTGCAGGCGACGATGGCGACGGCGCGCTCTTCCATCGCGGCGCGCCAGGCAGCCCCGGTGATTGCGGCGGTGATTCGCGTCGACTCGGTGCCGGCCCCGATCTGCTGGACCCCGAGCGAACCGCCCCAGGTCGCGTAGTCGAAGGACTCCTCGGCGCGTCGCACGATTCGGTCCATCGTGGTCACCGTGCCGACCGGGTCGTCACCGATCGCGGTCTCCCCGCTCAGCATCACCGCGCTCGCGCCGTCGAGCACCGCGTTGGCGACGTCGGTGACTTCGGCCCGGGTGGGCACCTGGGCGTGGGTCATCGACTCGAGCATCTGGGTCGCGACGACGACCGGCCGGGCGTAGCGGATGCCGTGGCGAACGATGTCCTTCTGGAGGTGGGGCACTTCTTCGATGGGCATGCGCACGCCGAGGTCACCGCGCGCGACCATGATGGCGTCCGAGACCGCGATGATCTCGTCGAGGTTGGTGACCCCCTCGGCGGTCTCGATCTTGGCCATGATCATGACGTCGTCGCGCGAGAGCACGGTGCGCGTCGAGACGATGTCAAAGGCCGAGCGGACGAAGGAGACCGCGAGGATCTCGAAGGCCTCGTGGCGCAGGGCCTCGAGGCGCGCGCGGTCCTCGACCGTCGGCAGTCGGTCGTGCAGGATCGAGGTCGGCAGCGAGAGACCGGGCTTGCCGGTGACGTTGCCGCCGGCGCTCACGACCGCGCGGGCCGTCGGGCCCGGTTGAAGAACCTCGAGCGAAACGCCGCCGTCGCCGATGTGGATCTTGTCGCCTGCTCGCAGCAGGCTGAGCACGTCCTTGCGCTCGACGACGATGCGCGAGGCGTTCGAGGTCTCGCCGAACGCCTCGACCAGTTCAACCGTATCCCCCGTCTCGAGGCTCACGGGCGCCGTGCCGAAGCTTCCGGCGCGGATCTTGGGTCCGGGGATGTCGACCATGATCGCGAGGTCCGGCGCCAACGCCCGCACGCGTCGAAGTCGCTCGATGCCCGACGGGATGTCGCCGTGGGCCATCGAGAGTCGAAAGACGTCGACGCCGGCCGCGGCGAGGTCGAGGATGACCGCGTCAGAATCAGACGCCGGTCCTAATGTGGCCACGATTCGCGTGCGTCGCACGTGCTTCCCTTCAACGCTTTTGCCAAGTCTACGAGAACCACCATCCACCTCGACCGAGGCGTCGCACCCCGGGAGTGACTAAAGGCCCTACTCAAGCGGCCCGCGGACGGCCCGCGCGCCACGAGCATGGAAACCGGACGAGTACAGTACTCCTGAGATTGGCCGTGGCGTCGTCGTATATCGAGTCGCGGGTCCGTCTCGGGCGACTTCGAAGGAGGGCCGAGTGGAACCGACGGACGTAACGGACCCGAATTACTACCACCGCGTAGTCGACTGTCAGTGGGCCTGTCCGGCGCACACCGACGTGCCGGGCTACATCCGCCTGATCTCCCAGGGACAGTTCGACGAGGCCTACCTGCTCAACCGTTCCTCCAACGTCTTTCCCGGGGTACTCGGGCGCACCTGTGACCGGCCCTGCGAACCGGCCTGCCGTCGCGGACGCGTCGACGGCACCCCGGTCGCCATCTGCCGGCTGAAGCGCGTCACCGCCGACCTAAAGGGTGACATCACCGATCGCCTCGCCCCGATCCCCGAAACGAAGAACGGCAAGCGCGTCGCGCTGATCGGCGCCGGCCCGTCGTCGCTCACCGTCGCTAACGACCTCGCCCCGCTCGGCTACGAGATCACGATCTTTGAGAAGTTCGACCAGCCCGGTGGACTGATGCGCTCGAACATCCCCAACTTCCGGCTCCCGGCCGAAGTCCTCGACGAGGAGACCGGCGTCATCCTCGACCGCGGCGGCGTGGAGATCCGTTACAACACCCCCGTGGCGAGCCTGCGCGGCCTGCTCGACGAGGGCTACGACGCGGTCTACGTCGGCGTGGGCGCCCCCCGGGGCAAGGAACTGGACCTGCCCGGTCGCCACGACGAGGCCGAGTCGCACATCCACATCGGTATCGACTGGCTCGAGTCGGTCGCCTTCGGCCACCTCGACGCGATCGGCAAGCGCGTGCTGATCATCGGCGTGGGCAACACGGCGATGGACTGCTGTCGCACCTCGCGGCGAGTCGGCGGCGAGGACATCAAGGTCATGGCCCGCCGGCCCCGCGAGTTCTTCAAGGCCTCCCCGTGGGAGCTCGAGGACGCCGAGGAGGAAGGCGTCGAGATCGTCGTCAACCACGCCCCCAAGCGCTTCATCATCGAAGAGGGGCGGCTCGTCGGCATGGAGTTCGACGTGCTCGAGTGGGACGAGGGCGCGCGCCACTCGACCACGATCGACACGGTGGTCGTGCCCTGCGACGACGTCATCTTGGCCATCGGCCAGGAGAACGCCTTCCCCTGGATCGAACGTGACCTCGGTATCGAGTTCGGCGAGTGGGACATGCCGGTCGTGGACGAGACGACCTACCAGTGCAGTCGCCCGGGCGTCTTCTTCGGCGGCGACGCCGCGTGGGGACCCAAGAACATCATCTGGGCCGTCGCCCACGGCCACGGGGCGGCCATCTCGATCGACAACTACTGCTCGGGCACGCCTCTCGACGATCGACCCGCGAAGGGCCAGAACCTCATCAGCGCGAAGATGGGCATGAACGAGTGGCGCTACCACAACGACTACAACCCCTCGCCACGCCAGCAGATGACCCACGTGGATCTGACCGAGCGATTCAGCTCGCTCAACCTCGAGGTCGAGCTCGGTTTCAGTGCCGCCCAGACGGCGCGCGAGGCGCAGCGCTGCCTCAACTGCGACATCCAGACCGGCTTCAGCGCCTCGGCCTGCATCGAGTGCGACGCCTGCGTCGACATCTGTCCGGTCCAGTGCCTGACGATCACCCACAACGGTGACGAGGCCGATCTGCGCACGCGACTCTCGGCGCCGTCGACCAACCTCGACCAGTCGCTCTTCGTCTCGGCCCCGCTGCCCCAGACCGGACGCGTGATGATCAAGGACGAGAACGTCTGCGTCCACTGCGGGCTGTGCGCCGAGCGGTGCCCGACCGCGGCCTGGGACATGGAGGAGTTCACGCTCATCTCGCCCTACGCCGGCGCCGGCGTGCTGCACATCCCGGTCGCCTCGAGCGCCAACCAAGGAAGGAACTGATATGACCATCGACGCGGCCCCCACCGTGCGAGTCAACGATTTCGCGATCAAGCTGGCCAACGTCAACGGCACCGGCTCGGCCAGCGCCAACAGCCTCTTGATGCAGGCGATCTTTCGCATGGGCATCCCGGTGTCGGGCAAGAACCTCTTCCCCTCGAACATCCAGGGCCTGCCCACGTGGTACGAGATCCGGGTCAACAAGGACGGGCACACGGCGCGCGCGCTCGAGTACGACCTGATGGTTGCCATGAACGCCCAGACCTACGCCGAAGACATCGCCGCGGTCCGTTCGGGTGGTTACCTGCTGTTCGACTCGTCCTGGCCCCTCGACGACGACCTCGCCCGCGAGGACGTCACCTTCCTCGGCGTGCCGCTCGCGCGCATGTGCCTCGACAACTTCACCAAGCCCCGCGAGCGGATCCTGATGAAGAACATCGCCTACGCCGGAGCGATCGTCGCGCTGCTCGGGATCGACGTCGACCTCGTGCGTTCGCTGCTCGCCGAGACCTTCGCGCGCAACGAGGCGCTGCGCGAGTCCAACCAGAAGGCCCTGCAGCTCGGCTACGACTTCGCGCTCGAGACCTTTGACTGCCCGCTGCCCTTCCGCGTGGAGGCGATGGACGCGACGCGCGACTCGATCCTGATCGACGGCAACACCGCGACCGCGCTCGGCGCCCTCTACGCCGGGGCCACGGTCGCCGGCTGGTACCCGATCACCCCGGCGACGGCGGTGATGGACAACTTCACGCGACTGTGCGCCACCTACCGGCGCGAGCTCGTGCCCGGCGAGAACGAGGGTGACCCGCCGACCGTGAAGAACAACTACATCATCCTCCAGGCGGAGGACGAGATCGCGGCGATCGGCATGGTGCTCGGCGCCGGCTGGAGTGGCGCGCGCTCGTTCACCTCCACCTCGGGCCCGGGGATCTCGCTGATGAACGAGCTGCTCGGACTCGCCTACTACACCGAGATCCCGGCGGTCATCGTCGACGTCCAGCGAACCGGACCGTCGACGGGCATGCCGACGCGCACCCAGCAGGCCGACATCCTGCTGTGCGCCTACGCGAGCCACGGCGACACCAAGCACATCCTCACCTTCCCGGCCAACCCGGCCGAGTGCTTCGAGTTCGCCGTCGCCTCCTTCGACCTCGCCGAACGGTTCCAGACGCCGGTGTTCATGCTGCTCGACCTCGACATCGGCATGAACGACTGGGTGGTGCCCAAGTTCACCTGGGACGACTCGTTCGTCCCGGACCGCGGGCGGATCCTCAACGACGAGGACCTCGCGGGGATGAAGGAGTTCTTCCGCTACGCCAACGCCGACGCCGAGCACGTGGCGGCGCGCACGGTGCCGGGATCGGACTCCAAGGGCGCCTACTTCATCCGCGGTTCGGGCCACGACATGTTCGGTCGCTACACCGAGGACCCCGTGGAGTACCAGGAGGTCGTGGACCGGCTGAAGTTGAAGCACGCCGCGGCCGCGACCCACGTGCCCGCCCCGGTCGTGATCAACCGGCCCGGCGCCTCGATCGGCATCATCACCATCGGCGGGTGCGACCTCGCGGTGCGTGAGGCCGTCGACGAGCTCGCCGAGCGCGGACTACCGGCCGACTTCATGCGCGTGCGCGGGTTCCCCTTCGTCGCCGACGTGCGGGCCTTCGTCGAGAGCCACGAGTACTGCTTCGTCGTCGAACAGAACCGCGACGG
Organism: Actinomycetes bacterium; assembly: GCA_021784205.1. The sequence goes on along the minus strand of JAJXTB010000076.1, from coordinate 208 downwards.
CCAGCTGCGCTCGCTCATCAGCATCGAGACCGGGGTGCCGATCGAGTCGATGCACTCGATCCTCGCCTACGGCGGCTTCCCGCTCAGCGCGGCCCAGGTCGTCGACGGCGTCGTCGGACACGGCATCATCGAACAGTTGGAGGACTGACGTGCCATCGATCACCAAACCACTGATCCCGCTCGCCCCGCTCGCGAAGAACGAGCTCGG
>JAJXTB010000075.1 GCA_021784205.1 Actinomycetes bacterium | reverse complement strand
GCGTTCCAACGCTTGCGCAGGGAGTAGAACGAGGGGGGCGTCCCCGACTCTCCGGTCTCACGGTAGTGCTCGAGATCGGCCGTGATTGTCGCGAGGGTCCAGTTAAAGGCCTTGCGACGAGCGCCAAAGAATCGACTGATCTTTGCCGCCTGTTCGTCCGTGGGATCGAGCGCGAAGGTGAAGGCCTGAATGATCTGGCCCTCGGGTGGGTAGTACCTACGCGGCATCGTCTGACTCCTGAACTGCCGCCAGTGCTTAAGTCGCTCGGTGTGCGGCCGCACGACGACCATAGAGGCGAGCGCAGAACGACGTCAGCACCTCAGTCATGTCACGAACGAGGTCGTCGTCGACTTCGGTGTCGTCCACCACGACCAGTCGTCGTCCGTTGGCCGCCAATGACGCAGCGACGTATTGCGAACCGAATCTGGCGAAGCGATCACGATGTTCGACCACAATCGTTGTCACGGACGGATCGCTACGCAGGGCGAGGAATTTGCGTCGCATGCCGTTGAGACCGGAGCCAACTTCGGTTACCACGCGATCAATCGAATGACCCTGCGACGTGGCCCAAGTACTCACTCGCGCCACCTGGCGTTCGAGGTCCGCTCGTTGGTCGCCAGATGAGACGCGAGCGTAGACGGCGGTAATGCCCGCATCAGGGCTTGACGTTTCGAGATCGCCGACGAGAATAAGTCGACCAATCTGACGTGCGGGCACGGGCAGTGTTCCCTCTCGAAACCACCGGTAGGCGGTCTGGGGATGTATCCCTGTACTTTGGCCCACTCACTTAAATTCATTACTTCGTAGTCTCGCGGTGAGCTGTGACATCTGGTGGCAACCCCGAGATAGAAAACGGCGGCAAAAGCCACGATCGGCGTGATCACCGGCCCGATCCAGGGCACGGGGATCAGAAATAAGACGTCGCGAGTGAACAGGCTCTGGGGCCAGCCGCTGATCAGTCGCAGGAACGCGTAGTAGGAGAGATCCCACGTGGCGAATCCCACGAGGAACGCTCCGACGCGCTGCGTCGCGCTCGCCGACAGCGATCGCGACGCCGGCGAGCATCAGGATCGTGGCCGCCTCTCGGGCGACTTCGACGCGCCCCAGGCTGGTCGGCAGAAAGGAGTCCAGATGCGAGACGAAGGTGATGAATCCCAAGTTGAGCAGAACCCGGTAGTGGCCGATCGAGTACGTGTCAGGCGAGCCCATCACCGTACGCAGGTAGTAGGCCACCGCTGCTTCGACGAAGCCGAATCCGGTGCCGAAGGCGATCAGGCCGCCCAAGGCGAGCGAGGTGTGTCGCCGGGAGACCCAGCGTGACTCCATGGGCGCAGTGTATCGAGGCGGTGAGAGGCGTCGGATTCCTAGGCGCGCGGCGGCCAGCCGGCGATGACACCGCGGCCCGAGGGGAAGCGGACGTTCTTCGCGCGCACGAACTCGTGCAACGTCTCCTCGCCGTACTCGCGCCCGTATCCGCTGCCCTTGACCCCCCCGAAGGGCGAGCCGACGTAGTTGCGCCGGGTGTAGTTGTTCACGAAGACCATGCCGACCTCGAGACGCGCGGCCAGGCGGGCCGCGCGCGTCTCGTCGCGGGTCATGATCGCCGCGGTCAGCCCGTAGTCGGAGTCGTTGGCGATCTCGACAGCCTCGTCGTCGTTGTCAAAGCGCATGAGGGCGGCCACGGGACCGAAGATCTCCTCGCGGGCGATTCTCATAACGCGCGTGACGTCGCCCACGACCATCGGGGCGACGTAAAAGCCCTCGCGAAGGTGCTCGTCGTCGGGGACCGCTCCCTGGTAGAGGAGCGTGGCGCCCTCTTCGAGCGCGACGCGCGCGTAGTCGTTCACCCGGCTCTGCTGGCGCGCGTCGACCATCGGCCCGATGTCGGTCGCGGCCTCGAGGGGATCGCCCACCACGAGGGCTCGCGTGGCCTCGACGAAGCGCTCGGCGAACTCGTCGTAGAGGCTCGAGTGCACGAGCAGGCGCGAGGTCGACGTGCAGGCCTCGCCCTGGTTGTAGAACATGCCCTCGATGGCCACGGCGACGGCGCTCTCGAGGTCGGCGTCGTCCAGCACGATCAGGGCGTTCTTGCCGCCGAGTTCGAGCGTGGCGTAGGTGAGGTTCTTCGCGGCGCTCTCCATGACCCGTCGACCCGTCGCGGTCGCGCCGGTGAAGGAGATGCGCTCGACGCGCGGGTGGCTCGCCAGCGCGGCGCCCGCCGGCATCCCGCTCACCGCGTTGATCACGCCGGGGGGCAGGACCTCGTTGGCGATCTCCACCAGGCGCAGCACGGTGAGCGGCGCCTGCTCGCCGGGCTTGATCACGACGGTGTTGCCGACGGCGAGCGCCGGCGCGCTCTTCTTGGAGAAGTGGATGGGGGGCCAGTTGAAGGGCAAGATGGCGGCCACGACGCCGTAGGGCTCGTAGGTGACCCTCGCCTCGACCGGCCCCTGGTCGATGATCTGGCCGTGGATGAACTCGGTGAGCCCGGCGTAGTAGTCGAAGCTGGTGTGGCTCGAGGTCACGTCGACGCGCAGGGCGTCGCGACGGGGCTTGCCCACCTCGCGCGCGCACAGCTCGGCGAGCTCGTCGGCGTGCTCGCGGATGTGCGCCGCCACCTGGCGCATCAGAGCACCCTTCTCCTTGGGGGGCAGGTAGCGCCAGATCTCGTCGTAGGCGCGGCGCGCGTCGGCGACCGCACGCGCGACCATGGCCTCGTCGGCGACGTCGACCACCGCGAGTGGCCGGGCCGTGGCGGCCTCGAGGACTTCGAAGGTTTCGCCGTCGCTCGGGACGAACGAGCCGCCGATGAAGGCCCCCCAGCGCGGGCGGCTCTCCAGCAGCGCGGTCGTCAACAGTGGTGTTCGAAACGATTCGTGGGTCACGGCCGGTCCTTTGAGTGCGTAGCGGCGTTGGGTGAGGCCACCTTATGGCGTCGGCCGCGTTTCGGCGAGCGAACTCGAGGTGTCGGACGTTAAAAAGTTTCAGCCCGGACTAGTCGGTGAGAACCCCGTCGCGCACCACGTCACTGAGGGACGCGTCGATCGCGTCGAGCTCGGCGTTGGCGAGGTAGCTGCGTCGTAGCGAGACCAGGGTGGCGATCGAGGCACGGTCCACTCGGCCGTCGGCGACGAGTCCGGTACGAGGGTCCTTCAGGATCGCGAGGTGGCGCGCAGCGTCGGCGAGCGGCAGGCCCAGCAGGGACCGCGTCGCGTCGACGACCTCGTCGTCAAGGATGCCCGCGACGACGTCGCGCGCGACATTCACCAGCACCGCGGCGAAGTGCTCGCTGGCCGCGCGCCACGGCTCGGCGAGACCGTCCATCGTGGCGATCACGGTGCCGAGGTAGGGGCCGAGGTCGGTGACGGTGCCCGCACACGTGCAACCGGCGTCGGCCGCGCGCAACTCGTTGCCGGCGTTGAGAACCGTCGCCGCGCAGGTCCCGTCGATGAGCGCTCGCACCCGCTGGGGCGTGGAGCCGAGAGCGTCGATGGTGTAGTCCGCGCGCGCGATGCCCGCCCGCTCCAACAGGGCGTAGGCGACGAATGCGAAACCCGACATGCCCACGTCGACCCCGACCACGCTGCCTCGCACGTCCTCGACGCTTAGTCCTGGCGCCAGCCACAGCGAGAGGCCCGTGCCGCGGTCCAGCGCGTTGAGGACCCGCAGGTCGAGACGGCGCGCCAGTGGGTTGTCCGAGAGGAAGTGGTAGGCGAGGACATTGTCGGGGCTGGTGATGGCGACGTCGAGCTCACCACCGGCGAGGGAGCGGAACTGGGCGGGCGAGGAGACGACGGCCTGCTCTTCGATCGCGAGATCGGCGCGCTCGAAGTCACCGCGGCGTCGCGCCAGTTCGATCACGACCGAGCGCGTGAACGTGCCGACGCGCAAGGTGGTCATCGAGACATATTGGCACACCAGTCGCGTTTTCGGCGCTCGTCCGCCCTCGCAGAGGTCCTCCTAAAGTGGAGAGAACCTCTCAAAGGACGCACGTGAGCGAGACTACGCATCCTCGAATCGCCGTCATCTCCCTCGGTGGCACGATCGCCTCGACGGCCGTGGCCGATCAGGCGGGCGTGGCGCCCAGCCTCGACGCCGGCGACCTCCTGACGGGCGTGGCCGGCGTCGGCGAGCTGGCCGACGTGAAGGCGGTCGCCTTGCAGCGCGTCGCCTCGAGTGATCTCACCATCAGTGACGCGTTGAACCTGGCGCGAGAGATCGAAGCCCGCCTCGCCGACGGCGCGGCGGGCGTCGTCGTGACCCAGGGGACCGACACCATGGAGGAGATGGCCTTCGCGCTCGACCTGCTCGTCGCCGGCGACGCGCCCGTCGTATTCACCGGTGCCATGCGCAACGCCACCGAAGCCGGCGCCGACGGACCCGCGAACCTTCTCGACGCGGTGCGTGTCGCGATCTCTCCCGCGGCGCGGGGCCTGGGAACCCTCGTGGTGATGAACGGAGAGATCCACGCCGCACGCTTCGTGCGCAAGTCCCACGCCACCAGCACGGCCGCGTTCCACTCCCCGTCGGTGGGCCCACTGGGCTGGATCAGCGAGGGGCGCGTGCGCCTGGCCCTGAGCGTGACCCCCTGGCCGCGGGTGTTGGGCACCATGACCGCGAGCGCCGACATCGCCCTGATCGCGGCCTCGCTCGGTGACGACCTGCGCCTGGTGGGTCAGGTAGTTTCCCTCGAGTACCGCGGCGTGGTGGTCGACGCCCTGGGTGGCGGCCACGTGCCGTCGGCCTCCGTCGAGGCCCTGGAGGCCCTCTCGGCCACGGTGCCGGTGGTGCTGGCCTCGCGCGCGGGCGCGGGTGACGCCCTGCGTCAGACCTATCGCTTCGCCGGCTCGGAGATCGACGTGCTCTCTCGCGGTTCCATCAGCGCCGGGGCCCTCGACGCGCGAAAGGCTCGGGTCCTATTGAGCCTGCTGGTGGGGTCGGGTGCGAGCGTCGAGGACTGTCGTCGAGCATTCGCGGTGGTCAACGAGGCGATGTTTCGCGAGTAGCGGTGACCGTCGCGGGCGGATCCGCCCGGCAACGCCACTGGCGCCGATCTCTAGCGCGGGTGCTGGAGCGAGACGTTCACCGCCGCCAGGCTGAAGGCGGTCGGATCGAAGCCGTTGGCCCAGCGAACCAACTCGCGGTACCGGTCATGGTCGGGATCCGAGAGAACCAAGAGGAGCTCCTCGAAGCCGGCGACGCCCCCGCTGTCCTCGGGAGGGCAGGCACGTTCCCCACCCACGCACACGGGCCGCTCCAGAGCGCGGGGGACCTCCTCGCTCGCCTCGACCTCGACGTCGTGGACCCAGGAGTCACCGAAGTCGTACTCGTAGACGAAGCGTCCGCCGACACCGACGAGGTCGCCGAGCGTGACACTCACCTCGTCGGTGATGGGCACGTCGTCCTCCTCGTCAGTGATGCCGATGCGAAGGTCGCCGACACGAAACTCGTGGAGGTGGTAGTCCTCCCAGCCCATGGCGAGTTGGAGGACGCCGTGGAGGTCCTCGAAGGTGTCCGAGGCGTTCACCAGGACGCGACGCCACACGAGCGGATCCGTGCCGGCCAGCTCAACGCGCAGGGTCAGCACCTGGTGGGAGCGACGCGCGCGGGCCATGGGCTAGCGGCGTCGTCTCACAGGAAGTCGTGGTACTCGTCCCACCACTCGCGCACCACCTTGGCGATCTCGGCGTCGGTCATGGCCTCGAGGTCGGACTCAATGGCGCCCACGACGCATTTGGCAACGTCCGGGTGTTTGCGTTCCCAGTACTGGACGAGTCGCAGCATGGTGTTCGCCTTACCGGTCCCGTGGCCGACGAGGACGATCTCGCGGGCGCCGCGTACGGCCTCGGTGAGACCTTCGAAGAACGCCACGTCGGTGTGGTCGGTGTCGTGGCCGCGGTGGCGCTGGGCCTCTCGCACGTGGTGGTGGCGCTCGCGCTCGTCGGGCGCGCGCAGGGTCTCGGGCCGCGAACTCGACTCCACGCCCGACAACCAGATGCGAGCCTCGTCACGAGTAACGGCGACGGCGACGAGGCCCTTGGTGGCATCACTCATGTCACACCTCCTGGTCCCAAGGTAGCCAGCGCGCCAGCCGTCTGCGAATTCAGACCCTCGGTGAACGTCCTCGCCCTCGTGGGCGCGGACCTACTCTTCGGGACCGGCGTAGCGGCCGGCGGTGTCGGGGAACATGGCCTTGACGATCTTGAAGTTGGAGACGTCGGTGGTGCCGTCGGAGTGCAGGTTGATCAACGCGTCGCGCATGTACTTCTCGATGCCGACCTCGAGCATCGCACCATATCCGCCGTGCAGCTCCATCGCGTGCTGACAGACCGTGACGATCTCGTGCGAGGCGAAGACCTTGACCATGTTGCACAGCACGTCGGCGTCGGGGGAGTACTCGTCAACGGCTCGTGCGGCGTGACGCAACAGCGCGCCGACCGCCTCGAGGCGCGTGGCCATGTCGGCGATGCGCGAGGCGACGGCTTGGTGCTTGATGAGAACGCGCCCACCCTGGACGCGCTCGTGGACGAACTTCACCGTCTCCTCGTAGGCGCCCAGGCCGATCCCCAGGCTCTTCGCGGCGACCAGCACCTTGCCCGGGCGGAAGTAGATCCCGGCCTGGGCGAGCGCGTCGTCGCGCACCAGCAGGTTGGCCGCCGGCACGCGACAGTCGGTGAAGGTGATCTCGCCGTTGTTCATGTAGCGCCCGCCGATGGTCTCGTTGCAGCGCGTCACCTCGAGGCCGGGCGTGTCGCGGCCCACGATGAAGCTTGACGTGCCCTTGGACATGGGCTGCGCGTCGTTGGTGTTCGCGTAGACGACGTAGAGACTCGCGTCATAGCCGTTGGAGATGAACTGCTTGCGGCCGTTGATCACCCACGTATCGCCCTCGAGGACGGCGGTGGTGTTCATGTTCACTTCGGGCACCGAGTAGGGCAGCCACCGGTCCGAGGCGCCAGCGGGTTCGGTCAGGCAGTGGGCCATCAGGAACTGGGGCTCGGCCATGTAGCGCGTGAACCAGTACTCCTGAAGGTCTTCGGGCGCCAAGCGCGAGATCAGTACCGCAATCTTCCAGTTCTGGACCAGCTTGTCGGCGAGTCCCGAGTCGCCGCGGGCGAGCTCAGTCGCGATGAGCGCCAGGGTCTGGGATGCGGTGGCCGCCTCGAGGGCCACGCCGCCGAAGCGCTCGGGAACGCCGAGCGAGCGCAGCCCGGCGGCGTCGGCCTCTTCGAGCAGGTGCGGCGCGAGACGCGCGCTCGGATCCATCTCCCACTCGCGCATGCGGTTCTCGGCGAGGAAGGGGATCACGACGCGATCCACGTAGCGTCGGCTGGTGTCGCGCATCATGCGCTGCTCGTCGGTCAGGTACTGGTCCTCGAAGTACACGGTGTCCCCCTTGCGGCGCCACGACGCGGCGCCGAGTCGATATTCACACGCGGCGCCGGGTCGGCGACGGCCCGTGGATCGCAAATCGGTGAATTCCTTTCACCCCGGATGCCGCCCGCGGCGGCGCGTGCGCGAAGCCGGCGCGTGTGCAATAGTCAGGCCACTTGTCCTTCGGGCACGGAGTGAGGTGGCATGAGACTGCACAAACGCGAAATCGAGGGATTGTCGCCGACGGCGCCCACCCTGCGCGCGGTCCACGCGGCGCTGCAGCGGGCGATCGAGCTCGAGCACGCGACGATCCCCGCGTACCTCTACGCGTACTACTCACTGGATCGCGAGCGCAACGCGCGCGCGGCCGGCATCCTCAAGTCCGTCGCGGTCGAGGAGATGGGCCACATGGTGATGGCGGCCAACGTCCTCACCGCCCTCGGAGGGCACCCGGCGATCTCCACGCCGCGCTTCGTGCCGAGATATCCGGGCCCGCTGCCCGGCGGCGTCGAGGGTCAGTTGACCGTGGGGCTGCGTCGCTTAGACCGCGCGCAGCTCGCGGCCTTCATCACGCTCGAAGAGCCCCGCCACCACCTGGCCGACGCCCCGGAAGACACGATCGGCTCGGTAACGATCGGCGAGTTCTACCTCTCGATCGCCGCGGCGATTCGCGCCCTGGGCGACGACGCCTTCAGCGGGCATCCGTCGCATCAGGTCGGTCCGGATCTGATGTACGGCGCGGTGATCGTCACTGACGTCGAGAGCGCGCTGGCCTCGATCGAGGTCATCGTCGAGCAGGGCGAGGGCACGGGACTCTCGCCCCTCGAGATCGCCGGTTTCGGCGGCAATGACGTCGCTCACTACTACCGCCTGATGGAGATCTACGAGGGCCGCACGCTCCGGGCCGATCCGAGCGCGCCCGACGGCTACACCTACAACGGCGAGCCCGTGCCCCTCGACCTCGAGGGCGTGTACGCGCTGCCCGACAGCCCGACGTCCCTGGACTACCCCGCGGGCTCGAGTGTGGCGCGCCTCAACGACGAGTTCAACCAGACCTACACGCGCCTGCTCGAGACGCTGCACCACCTGCTCAACGCACCGGTGACCGGGCCCGCCTTCGGCGCGGCGATCGGTCTGATGGAACAGCTCGACTCCCAGGCGCGCCTGCTCGTGGCCGAGGGCGTCGCCGCGGGCGTGCCGGCCGGGCCCACCTTCGAGTACGTCACCTTCGACCAGCTTCCGCCGATCCCCTAAGAGTGTGTGTCCTAATTGGCGTGTGCGCCAGGAGCCACGACCGTCACCATCGAGTCGTGGCCTATTCGAGTGACCTGACCGATGACCAGTGGAAGATACTGGAACCATTGCTGCTGGTTTCCTCCAAACGAGGACCGAAGCACGGAAATGACCTGCGCCACGTCGTCGACGCAATGCTCTACATCTCGCACACCGGGTGCCAGTGGCGCTTCCTGCCAGGGGAGTTCGGTCCCTGGACCCGGGTCTGGTCCCAGTTTCGCCGGTGGTCGAGGAACGGAACGTGGCCACGGGTTCTCACATCGCTGCATGCCTCGTCGCGCACAGCTCTCGGCCGAAAGGACCCGCTGCCCTCGATGGTGGTCATTGACACCCACCTCGCCCGCGGGGCCTCAAACGGGGGCGCCACCTTCCACAACCAGGGCGGCCCCTACGGTCGGACCAACGGGGCCAAGCGCATCGTCTGCGTGGACGTCACCGGTCTGCCGCTCTGTGTGCGAGTCGTCCCCGCCTCGACGTCCGAGGCGAACGCCGTCGAACAGATACCCGACGACCTCGCCCGAACCGGAGCGGACGAACGATTGGAGCTCGTGCTCGTGGACCGGGGTACCGCGACGTCTGCTGCCCAGCGACTCTCGACAAAGTTTGCCTACGAAGTTCGTCGGGTTGGATGGGACGAGCCGCCACGCAACGAGCACGGCGCCAAGGTCTTTCGCCCCATCCGTCACGCCTGGCGGGTCGAAGTCGCCCACGGACGCCTCGTGCGACGACGACGTCTAGCGCGCTGCTTCGAGAACACCATGACTTCGGCCACCGGATGGCTGCACGTCGCCTCCATTACCGAGGTCCTTCGAGCGCTGTGTTGAGGCGACGATAAACCTGCGTATCTGCGCGGAACTGAAACGAATCGAGACAATCACCAGCGCCAACCTTGTGTGAGCGTCTGGGAGCATTGCCACCGCCGCAAATCAGAGGCGATTACAGAAAGACACTGACTGCTTTCCTTCTAATCAGCCCTGGCGTCGATACACGAAGTAGGCGCGAGAGGATTCGTCGGTCGGGGGGTTCCCCGAGTCGTCCTCTTCGTGGAGCAAGTCGAAATCAGTGGCGAGAGTGGCTCGGACCGTCTCGAGGGCGACACCGAGCTCGCGAATGTTCTCCTGATGCAGCGTGAACGTTCCATCGCCCGCGGAAGCGAAGACCCGGATGTCCCAAAGGGTCAGTTCGTCGCCATCGCTTCTTACATCCATGATCAGCGTATTGCCGTCAAAGTCGTGGACCCAGGGTGGGCTCGTAACGAGTTGGTGCAAACGGCCAATCGTGTTGAGATCGAAGATGAAGAGACCCCCGGGCTTCAGGTGACGCGCCACGCCCTGGAACAACGACTCCCACGCCTCATAGTTCACCAGGTGGTTCACGGTGTCATACACGCAGGCGACGACGTCGAACGTGGTCCCAAGGTCGAAGTCGGTCATGTCGCCGAGCAGGAATTCGGCGCTCGGCACCTTGGCCGTAGCGGCGCTCAGCATCTCGGCGGAAGCGTCAAGCCCCACCAACCTCGGAATCAAGACCAGACCCTCCAGCACCGAACCGGTGCCACAACCGAGTTCAAGGAGTGAGGTGGCACCAACGTCAAAGCGGTCAATGGCTTCGAGAATCCGAGCGCTGCGCGATGAACCGTCGCCCATCAACGCGTCGTAGAACTGGGCGAACTGTTGGTACTCGCGCATGCCACATTCTTGTCGAGAGTCGAAGTGGTGCGGTGGAATCAGATTCACTCAACAAACTCGATTGCACGGTGCAGTGATCATCTCCCCTTCGCCGAGTCACGAGATTTTGTTGCCACGATCTCAGATCCGCCACCTGGCGTGTCACAGACACAACCAATACTGGGCGAAGTGGCTTCACGTCCAACTGCCCCCATCGTCTCGCACACCGGCGAGGTACTGCCACGGGCCGTCACCTTTCAGTTCGCCCTCGACCCGAACGCCGAGCAGGCCGTCCTCCTCGGCAAGTGCGCGGGTGCCCGCCGTTTCACCGTGAACCATCACCTGGCGCGAGTGAGAGCCAATCTGGACGTCAGGTCGGCGGAGCAAGAAGTTCTCGCAGAGAGTGGCGAACCGTGCGAACCATCAACTCCTTCCTTGTCCTGGTCAACCTTCTCCTTCATCAACGAATTCAACGCGTGGAAGAACGGAGAGTCTGATGACTCACCCGTCAACGAAGATGGCAGTCGCGGTCTCGCCTGGCGTCACGAACTCCCCAACGACGTCTTCGAGTGTGCGAGCGTGGACGCGGCCCGGGCCCTCGAGAACTTCGCTTCGTCAAGACGGGGCGAGCGCCGTGGCGCGCCCGTCGGGTTTCCCCGCTTCCAGGCGAAGGGCAAGGTAACGCCGAGCTTTCGGCTGCGCAACCGCGCGACGCCGAGCCGGTCACCCTCAAGCCAGACCATTCGCTTCAGTGACCCTGCGCACCTGCGACTACCCAAGTTCGGACCAGTCAAGGTCTTCGGCCCCACCCGCAAGGTCCGCCGGATGATCGACTTGGGTCGCTTTCACATCTACTCAGCGACACTGACTGAGCGTGCCGGTCGGTGGATCGTGTCACTCACCGGCGTCGCCGCTGAACTCCACCGGGCCGAGCGCAGTCGAACCAGCCGGCACGCCGTTCCCGTCGGAGTCGACCGGGGGATCATCTCCCTCTGCGTCGCCGCCGACGCGAACGGCGTTGCCTTCGAGAACTTCGAGGGGGTGAAAACACTGAAGCACGCGCTGCGCACGCTCAAGGCGGCCAACCGGGCCCTGGCCAGAACCACACCGGGGTCCAAGGGCCGCCAACGAGCGAGAGCCCGACTCGCGAAGACTCATCGCAAGGTCGCCAACATCCGTCGACACCTGGTCCACCAAGCCTCCAGGGCCCTGGTGGACCGATGTCAGATCCTCGTCATTGAGGACCTCAACGTCGCGGGCATGGTAAGGAATCGACACCTATCGCGGTCCACCTCGGACGCCGCAATGGGCGAGCTCTCGCGCCAACTCCTCTACAAGGCCAGGTGGCACGGCGTCGAGGTGCGGGTCGCGGACCGATGGTTCCCCTCGTCCAAGACCTGCTCGAGCTGTGGCGAGGTCATTAACGACCTTGACCTGTCGACGCGGACCTACTCGTGTGGGGTCTGCGGCCTGGTCATCGACCGCGACCTCAACGCGGCCATCAACCTCGCCCGCTGGCAGCCCGCGGGACCCTCCGCGGTGACACTGAAGGAACCAATGCACGCTCTGCTTCTCTCTACTGCCTGATCTGCCACGGATCTACACCGCGAAGCACGCGGGAAGAGCCGATCGTCACCCGCACAACCATCACGGCAACGTGAGGAGGGCCCTGGGTCGGAACCGATCACTCAGACTGACGATTGTCTGGGAGCTCGGACGGTGAGCAAGCACCGCTGGGCCTTTTGGTTCAGCTGGTCAAGGCGAACCGGTGGGTCCAATTAGGACACACGCTGTAAGTTCACCACGCTTCTCGCCGCGTGGTGCCATGATGGCGCCAGTGACGTCCCGTCGGACCTTCCTCTTCGCGCCCGAGAGCGCGTACGGGCCAACGAACAACTGCATCGGCATCGGCCGGCGACTGCTCGAACGCGGACACCGAGTGGTCTTCGCCGCAGAGGCCTCCTGGGCCGGTCGCCTCGTGCCCTACGGCTTCGAGGAGGAGTTGATCGATCTGGCCGCGCCGGTCTCGGGTGACGCCCAGGACCCGGGCCAGTTCTGGAAGGACTACGTCGCGGCTATCGCGCCCGAGTTCGCCACGGCGACCGACGAGCAGCTGAGAAGCGTGATCCGCCCCATCTGGGAGGAGCTGATCGCCGGCGCGCGCTACGCCGAAGACCAGCTGCGCGACGTGGTGGCGCGCACGCGTCCCGACGTGATCGTCGAGGACAACGTGGTCGGATTCCCGGCCCTCGTGACCGCGGACTCCGCCTTCGTGCGCATCGTTTCGTGCAATCCCCTCGAGGTGCCCGGCGAGAGCGTCGCGCCGGCCTTTTCCGGACTGGGCGAGGGAGACGTGGAGGGCTTTGCCCGCTTTCGACGCGCCTATCGCGCGACGCACCTCGATCTGTGGCGCGAGTTCAACGAGTGGTACGTCTCGCGCGGCGCGCCGGCGCTGCCCGAGCTCGAATTCATTGGTAGGGGAGACCTCAATCTCTACGTCTACCCCGCCGAACTTGACTACCCGCGCGCGATGGGGTCGGCCTGGCACCGGGTGGAGTCCTCGGTGCGCGAGACCGAGGGCGACGTCGAACTACCGATGGGCTTCGCCGACGGACGCCGGCCGATTCTCTACTTCAGTCTCGGATCGCTGGGTAGCGCCGACGTCGCCCTGATGCGTAGGGTCATCGACGCTCTCGTTGGCGAGTCCTACGACGTGATCGTCTCCAAGGGTCCTCGAGCGTCCGAAATCGAGCTCGCCGACAACATGTGGGGCGCCGAGTTTCTGCCACAGACGCGTCTACTGCCTTTGGCCGACCTGGTGATCACCCACGGCGGCAACAACACGGTGACCGAGTCCATGCACTTCGGCAAGCCGATGCTCGTAATGCCTCTCTTCTGGGATCAGTACGACAACGCCCAGCGCGTCAGCGAGCGCGGTTACGGTACGCGCGTGGCCACCTACGAGGCCACCGCGGACGATCTGCGGCGCGAGGTGGCCCGACTCCTCGGCGATGACGCGCTGCGCGCACGCTGTGGCGCGGCGTCGGCTCGCATTCGCGCGGCCGACGGTCTGGGCCGCGCAGCGGATCTCCTGGAGCGTGCTCACTAATCTCGAGGCGTGGACACCATCTATGTCTCTGTCCCGGACTCCACCCTTGGCGCCGCGCTGCTCGCTTTGGGAGTGCCCGAGAACGTGCGGGTCATCGAGTGGGACATGACCGGACCCGCGCCGCGCGCGCACCTCGACGTGGTGGTGCCGCCCTACATGTCTCTCGTCTCCTCCCTGCGCCACCTCGAGGGCGTCACGACGCGCCTTATCCAGAGTCAGTCGATCGGCTACGACGGCGTGGCCGAGGTCCTCGGCGAGGGCCGCGTCTTCGCCAACGCCGCCTCGGTGCACGAGGCCTCGACGGCCGAGCTGACCCTCGGGCTCGTTCTCGCCTCCCAGCGAGGGATCGACGACTTCGTGCGCGCGGCCCAGGGAGGCCGCTGGGCGCCAGCCTGGCACCAGAGCCTGGCCGATCGAACCGTGCTGCTCGTCGGCTACGGCGGAGTGGCGCGGGCCATCGAGGAGCGTCTTGTCCCCTTCGAGGTCGA
>JAJXTB010000074.1 GCA_021784205.1 Actinomycetes bacterium | reverse complement strand
AGAGAGTCAGACCACCCGGCTCGTCGAAGTGCTTCTTCAGCATCTTGGTGTCAGACATACCAACCTCCACTTCGGGAGTGGTCACCGCCCCACCCTGAGGCGGTGGCTCTGCTTCCATTTCGACGCTAGGACGGACCCGAGAACTTGTCCAATCGGCTCGCGGTATCGCCCCGATCGGCTCTGGCTAGCCCAGTTCCTCGCCCCCCGAGAACTGGCTGTGATACAGGTCGAAGCCCCCACGGCAAAGTTGGTTGGTGGAGGAGTAAGGCAAATAGCCTCTCCGCCAGCCGTCTTCTACGCCGTGGTTTCTCCTACGCGCCGACCAAGGTCAGCGTTTCGGTTGACGCTTCATCGGGGTGAGCCTTGACGACGAGCTTGCGCCGCTTTGGTCTTACCTCCCCTCCACGTCCAGCCACGGAGCGTGTCCCCGCGGAGGTGGGTTGACTGGTGCACCTGGCCAGGTTGATCGCCGCGTTGTGGTCGCGGTCCATCGTGAGACCACAAGTCTCACAGTGATACGTCCTGATCTCCAAGGGCAGCTTGGCTTTCACTGCCCCACACGAGCTGCAGGTTTTACTTGACGGGAAGAATCGATCGGCCCTGACAACGGTCGAGCCGTACCAGGTGGCCTTGTACTCGAGCTGGCGGACGAACTCTCCCCAGGCGGCGTCACTGATGTGAGTGGCGAGGGTGTGGTTCTTTAGCATCCCTTTGACGTTGAGGTCCTCAACGACGATGCGGTCGTAGTTCTTCGCGAGCATCGTGGTGGTCTCGTGGATGAGGTTGCGCCTCGCGTTGGCGATATCGGCGTGGACGTTCTGGACTCGCTGGTTCGCACGGCGCCACCGGTTCGACGGGGCGACCCCCTTTCGAGGTCCGCAGCGACGAGAGGCCACGCGCTGGGCTCGGGCCAGCCGTGCCTGGCGCGATTGGTAGTGCCTCGGGTTCGCCACGGAGAGGACCTGCGTGCCGTCAGGCGTGGCGCCGGTGTAGAGAGTGGTGAGCCCCACGTCGATGCCGATCACCCGCGCGGGTGATCGTGGTGCGGGGATGACCCGGCTCATCTCGGCGGTGAAGGCGAGCGTGTAGTTTCCCCAGCGCTCGGTGACCGTGACCGACAGGATCCGGGCACGACCGCGCTCGAGGTGGCGGTAGAGCTTGCGCATCGACTCGTAGGTCTTGATATCACCGATGCGACTGAGTCGCACGTGGTGTGAATCAACGAGGCGGGTGGAACCGCCGGCCAGAGTGAAGGACTCACTTCGTCCCTTGGACTTGAACGCGGGTACTCGCGTGCGTCCGGCGAAGTAGTTGGCGAAGGCCTGGGCGAGGTGCAGCTGCGCGTAGTTGTAGGTCGACGAGGCGTTATCGGTGAACCATGGCGCGGACTCTGCTCTGCGCTCGTACCAGAGCTTCTGGAGGTCCAACTGGCGAGTGCCGAGGTAACTCTCCCGGGTGACTTCTTCACCGGACTCCTTCTTGTCCCGGTTCTCCTTCCAGTTCGCGAGGACAACACCCAGCAAAAAGTTGTGACAGAACCGCGATGCCCCCGTGTGACTCGCGAGCAGTGCACGTTGCGCCGGTGTGGGGTCGAGCAGATACGAGAAGCCCTGGTGAATCATGGTGAATGTCGCCTCGGGCATGCGATCAGTATCGCCCCGGGGTGTGACGTATTTGCCTTACTCCTTCACCAACCAACTTTGCCGCGGGGTGGTCGAAGTAAACGCCGCGACGCGCGAGGAGGTCCTCGTGGCTGCCGTGTTCGACGATGCGACTCGCGGCCATGGCGATGCGCGACGCCCAGTACACGGCGACGATGGCCACGCCACCGATCGCCAGGGTGATGGCGAGCATCGCCGCGCCGGTGCGCAGGATGTAGCCCAGGTTGCCCGTCACCACCCCGTTGTTGATGATCGCCGCGTTGAGGTTGGTCAGGTAGAGATTGCCCACGGTCTGGGCCACCAGGAGCACCACCACGAGCGCGACCGACCCCGTGCGACTACGAAGATACGTGCGCATCAGGCGAGTGAGCATTCACCGCCCACTTTAAGAGTGTCTCGACGTCCTCTTCGGACTCACAACGGGCCGAAAGTCGGTTCGTGGAGGTGCGCCGGCTCTCGGCGGCCGCCGACGCTCAGGCTGCGGGTAGCGACTGGCGCGGCGTCACGTGGCGCAGCCTCGTGAAGACGACGATGTTGGACTCGTAGTGCCCCGTTTGGTGGTCGAAGGCGCCGCCGCAGGTCACAAGCTGCAGGGCCCTCACGCCGCGAGAAGCGTAGACCAGAGCGTCGGGGAAGTCGTTCTTCGAGTACTGCACGACCCCGGTGACGGCGAAGGTCGCACGCACTCCGTCAGCGAGTGTCACGTTGACGCTGTCTCCGACCGCCAGGGACCGCAGCCGGAAGAACACGCCCGGACCACGGTAGGAGTCGACGTGGCCGAGGATGACCGATGACCCGATCTGTCCGGGTGTCGGACCGAGATCGAACCAGCTCGCGTAGGCGGTCGAGTTGGGAACCTGTACCTGTCGATTCGCCTGCAGACCTACCTCGCCGAGGCGGGTCGACACACCGATCGAGGGGATAGAGAGTTCGACCGGTCGCGACGACGCCACCGGCTGCGGTGCGCTGCGAACGTGCGTCGTGGGCACCGGATTCGGACCACTGCGCACGGGCGTCGTGGACACCGGGCTGGTCCCGGCGACGACGACGACCGGCGGCTGATGGCGCGGCAGCAGACCCCACAGCGAGATCGTCGCGACAGCCAGTGCGGCTGCCGCGACGATCCACCACATCGTTTCGCGTCGAACGGATCGACTACGAGCCAATGTTGTCTTCGCTAGAGGATCCATCGGCCGTTACACGGCGTCGACGGGCGGAGATCGCCATGACGCCCGCGGCGATCATGAGAGCGGCGCCACCGAAACCGAGCAAGTCACGCGGCGTCGGTCCCGACGTCGCAGTTCCGCCAAAGCCCGTCTTGGGCGCGCCCAACGGGATGACCGGAACAGTGGTGCGCGACGTGGGCTGCGTGGTCGGTGTCGAGACGACCGTGGTGGTCGTGACCGGAACCGTCGTGGTCGTGACCGGAACCGTTGAGGTCGACGTCGTCGTTGACGTCGTGGTCACGTTCGAGCACGCGGGCACGGTGATTCGGTTGGAGTCAAGGGTGACCGCACCGGTGCGAGCGAGCACGCGACCGCTCACGGCGGCCCCCGTGTCAAGAGTCACCGAAGTCTGCGCCTCGATCGTGCCGGCGAAGGAGCTCGTCGAACCCAGAGTGGCCGAACTGGTGACCTGCCAGAACACGTTGCAGGCCGATGCCCCGTTCTCAAGGACCACGGAACTGCCAGGGGCGGTGGTGAGAGCGCTGGGCACTTGGAAGATGAACACGGCGTTCGAATCGCCGCCGCCATTCAAGGTCAGGGTTCCCGTGATTCCCAAGCTCGAGGGCGCCTGATAGACGCCCGGAACGAGCGTGGAGCCACCAAGGTCACTCAGGGTCGTGGTCGCGGGTGTCCGGCTCTGCGTGTCGAGGTACGCGGTGGTCAGCGCGCCCTGAGCGGCGAGCGCCAGTGCGTTGTTGACGTTCGTCGTGCCGGTGCTCTGCACGCCGGGGGGAAAGCCAGTGATCGAAGTGCCGGGAGCGAGCCCGATATCACCCGAAACGACGGAAGAACCGGTGTTCGTGATGGTCGAGCCCGCCAGAATGGCGTAGGTAGACGCGGAACCGAGGTTGACCGTGACCGTCGCGGCATTCGCCGGGGCGGCACTCAGGCCGAGAAGCATCGCCGCGACGAGGCCCGCGGCCCCGACGCCGAAGAGCGAACTGCCGCGACGTCGCAAGCGCCCAATCGAGGACAAAATCCTCGGCGGACGGGCGTTCGCGAGACTGTGTTTGGGAAGAAAAGTCTTTTTCATGGTGAATCCCTTCGTACTGCTCTTGTCCCGCTGTCGAGTGCGGGATACCACAACTTCCACTGCAACCACGGGTGAATCGATGTGAACAGCGATCTCGACGTCGCTGAACCAATTGGCCCCGCTAGCGCACCATCAGGTAGATGATGACCACGAGCAGGACGATGATGACGGTCCCGGCCTTGATGCGCACGATCAGTACGTCCCGTGCGGGGCGAACGTCGTGCGATCATCGATGACCCGACTCGCCATCACCACTTCGGCCAGGAGCTCGCGGCGGATTCGCTCCGCCACGGACTCGCTGCGCACCAGTGGGCTACTTGGTCTGTTCATGAACCGAACTCGTATTGCCGGATCCGTCGGTGACGACGCGATCGAGCGAGTGTCGACTGGAGCCGACCGAACCGCGCGACACGCCAAAGACAATGGACGAGGCGACGAATCCGAACACACCCAGCACCATGAGGATCACGCCAACGGTTGACATGCGAAAACCGTGGCCCTGATACGTAATTGCCCAGTACATGATGGCGCCGATGCCGGTCACCAGTGCACTAAGTACCATTCCGGGAAGTCCCATTTTGCTCTCTTCACTATTTCCCAACGAATGTTGGGTGAAGGAGGCGAGGTCTTGACGTCCTTGACGTGACCCTACCGTGACCTTCCGATTACCAATCACAACTCTTCGCGGGCCGCACCCGGCGTGATCAGGTAGCGAGCGGGGGCTTAGGTCGAGCGAGATCATCGATCATCAGTGCTCCGGCGACGATTCGTGCCGCGACGTCGGTGAGGCGCTCGTTGTGGTTGCGTGCGTGCGCTCGCAGTCCGGCGAAGGCCTGGTCCATGTCGCACGTGGTGGCCTGACTGATCATTCCCTTAGCCTGTTCGATGATGATCCGACTGTTGAGAGCGTTACTCAACTGGTCATTGAGCAGTCTCGAGTTCAGCGACGTTTGGTGCTGGAGGATTGCGATGGTGGCGACGTCGGCGAGTCCCTGGGCCACGACAATGTCGCTCTCGTCCAGGGCGCCCTCGTTCGATCGAAAGAGATTGAGCGCGCCGATCGTTCGTCCCCGCAAACGCATGGGCAGACAGTGCACCGAGTGGAATCCCTGGGCCAGAGCCCGAGGAGTGAAGTGCGGCCAGCGCTCGTCCGGCTCGGTGAGCGCGATGTCGACCACCGCGACGCCGCCGATGTAGCAGTCGACGCACGGTCCCTCGTTGGCCTGGATCTGGAAGAGTTCGAGCACGCGCATGGACTCGCTCGATGACGCCACGAACTGCAGCTCGCCACCGGGCAGGGCGAGCATGACCCCTGCGGCGTCGACGCCGATCGCCTCCACGCAGCGATCGCTCATCACGGTCAAGATGTCAATCACGTCATAGTTGTCGACGAGGTTGTCGGCCAACTCGACGAGCGTGGCGACCAGGATAGATTCTCGGGCCATTATTCAGCCTCTCTTCGGTGCGCTGCAGTGCAGACACCAGTTGTAGTTTGCCATGGCGGTCCGCCAGGGATACGAAGCTGCGAAGGCGTTCATTGGCTGTCCTTCAGCCAGATTCTCCCCTTGAGCTGGTAGTGCAAGTGACGTGCGATCACGCTCGCCGTCACGTCCGAAAGGCTCTGGCTTTCGGCGAAAGCGTGCATGCGCAGCGCCACGATCGCGTCCTTGACCGACATCTCGCCCTGAGCGGCGATCATTCCGGCCGCCTGATGAAGGGAGAAGTCGAACATCGCCTCATCGAGCAACTCCGAGGAGAGCGAACCAGGGGCGGCGCCTGCCTGCAGTGTCAGCACCGCGCGTCCAATCACCGACGCCAACAAGAAGGCGTCGGTCACCTGTTCCTCGCTTAAAGGTCCCGTTCGATCGCGGTAGAGGCCGAGTGCGCCGAGGCGCACCGTGCCCATGCGCACGGGGAATCCGAACACGGCTCGAGCGCCAAGGGCCACCGCCGAGGCCGCATAGGACTGCCAGTTCACGTTGAGTGAGGCGCGTAGATCGCCCTCTTCGACCGCGATCTCCGATCGATACGCTTCAACGCAGGGTCCTTCGCCGATGGTCATCTCGAGGTCCATCAGCGCCGGACCGGCACTGCCACTGGCGCAGTAACCCGTCATCGCGGGAAAGCTCGACGCGAGAACGATCATCGCGCCGCTCAGCCCGGTCACCTCCGCGGCCACCGAGCACAAGAGCCCGTGTGTCCCGTCGCTCTCGCCCAGCGCCATGAGGTCAAAAATGTGCAACAGCCGGCGAGACGTCACGGTGCTCGCCGACACAGTCCAACGCTCATCACACGTCGCCACGTAGTGACGAGACACCAACGGCATTCACGTCGGAGTTTCGGGCGCGAGCAACTGGACGAACTCGCTGATGGGGTGGATCTGGGCGACGAAGTCCGGCACGGGCTGCTGACCGTTGACCTCGTAGCGATTACGCCGACCGTCCTTCGCCTTGATCACGTGACCCGACTCGACGAGGTCACTCAGGATCGTGTGGACCCGACGTTCAGTCAGATCGACGGCCACGGCGATGTCGCGCAGTCGCATCTGAGGATCGCGCGCCACGCTCAAAAGGACCCGCCCGTGCTTGGTGAGCAGGCTCCACTCGGGAGTGGCCCGCGGCGCAGATATTTGAACTTTATTTCTTGTCACTAATTTCATAGTGTAGTCTGACTTCGCAGCTCCAGACGACCGGCCGCATCAATTGCGGCCATCCGGCCGTCCGAGGAGTTTCATGACCCCATCACCTATCTCTGCGAGCAACGACGCCGTCGCACTCGCCCCGTCGTGGTCCGATGAACGACGCGTACCCTTCTCAACTCGTCCGCCGTGCTGCGGTCACTTCGTCGCCGACGCTCCGTGGTTCTCGAGCGCCGCCCTTGCCGATAGGTCACGGGGCGTCGGCGACGTCGAACTGACGGGGCCTCCTGCAGGGTCCGCGGCACCGACGTGTTCGCCCACGGTCCAGGGACCGCGCGCACCGCTTCGGCGCGTAGGCGACGCGCGTCGACGCGCGCGGCGTCAACGGAACTAGCGCCGTGGAACGCTCCTCCCTGCAACAGCGCATCAGCCGCATCCTCCAGTGGGTCGGTGATGTCACATCACGCTCGGGCGCGGCGGCGCTGGTGGTAGGCGTCACGCTGATCTTTCTCCTGGTCATCTCCGTGGCGGGATTCCCCGGCCGATGGCAGACCGCGTTCGCCACCGTGGTGGAGTCGATCACCCTGGTGATGCTGTTCGTCATCCAGCACACCCAGTACCGCCACCAGATCGCTCTGCAGCTCAAGCTCGACGAGCTGATCCGATCCTCGCCGCACGCCGACGACCACCTCGTGCACATCGAGTTCGCCGACGAGGCCGAGCTCATCGAGCGAGAGCTTGGACAGATCGCCCACCACGAGTCGGTGCGCGAAGCCAGTGCGGACGACGACGAGGCCACTCCCCTCGCCCCGTAGAGGTCTGGCCGGCGAGGAGCTAACGGCGCTCGATGAGATCCATGTAGTCGTCACGCCACAGGTCGAAGAACTCCTCGGGCAGCAGCACCGCGTGCGTGGGCTCGAGGGCCTCGACGAAGCCGCGCTCGTGGCTCACGGCGACGATCGTCCCCTTCCACGAGCGCATCATCACTCCCAGGGCCTCGACGCTCGCCGGATCCAAGTTGTTGGTGGGCTCGTCCAGGAGCAGCAGGTTGGCATTGGACGCTGCCAGGATCGCCAAGGCCAGCTTCGCGCGCTCGCCGCCCGAGAGCGTGCCGGGCAGCTGGTGCGCGGCCGAGCCCTTGAGTCCGAACGCGCCCAGCAGGCTGCGCCGACCGACGTCGGTGGGCACGGTGGCGTTGTCGAGGTGCGCGAGCACCGTCTTGTCGAAGTCGAGCTGCTCGTGCTCCTGGGCGAAATAACCGACCTCGACGTTGGCGCCGAACTTCACCACGCCGCCCGAGGATAGCTGGGTGCCCGCGAGGCAGCGCAGCAGCGAGGACTTTCCCGCGCCGTTCTTGCCCACGATGACGATGCGATCTCCGCGGCGCGTGATGAAGTTCACGTCGCGCAGCACCTGCTGGCTGCCGTATCGCACGGCGACGTGCTCGACGGTCATCGGCACGTCGCCGCTGCGCGGCGGGGACGGCAGCTTAAAGGTCACGGAGCGCTCGCGCTTGGTCACCTCGACGCGGTTGTCGCGCATCTTGTCCACGCGCCGGTCCAGGACCTTGGCCAGTCGCGCACGCTTCTCGGTCTGGCCGCGCATCGAGTCCGCC
The DNA here is from genome assembly GCA_021784205.1 of Actinomycetes bacterium. The sequence goes on along the minus strand of JAJXTB010000074.1, from coordinate 5,799 downwards.
AGGGACTTCAGGCGATGGATCTCCGAGTCCTGGGCGGCGGCGAGCTTCTCCTCGCCGGCGATCTGGACCTCCTCTTGCTCGAGGTACTTCGAGTAGTTGCCCTTGTACTCGCGCAGCTGGCCCTCGCGCAAGGAGAGAACCCGGTCGATCGCCTTGTCCAGCAGCGGTAGGTCGTGGCTGATCACGAGAACGGTGCCCCGGAAGCGCTCGAGCTCGTCGAAGAGCCAGCGCTTGGCCGCGCGGTCCAGGTGATTGGTCGGCTCGTCGAGGATCATCATCTCGGGCTGCTCGTAGAGCACGCGCATCAGATCGACGCGGCGGCGCTGACCTCCCGAGAGGGATCCCAGGTCCTCGAGCAAAAGATCCTCGGCGAGACCCAGTCCGTCGGCCAGGCGCGCGACCTCGGACTCGGCCTCGTAGCCACCGCGCTCGCGAAACTGCGCCTCCAGACTTGTGAAGCGCTCGATGGTTTCCTCGACCGGATTGGCGGCGAGTTCGTGACGCGCGTGCTGCATGTCCGCGTCGAGCTGGTCGAGACCGCGCGCCGAGAGGACGTGCGAGAGACCGATCGGCTCGACCCCCAGTCCCCCGGGCACCGGCTCCTGGGGCAGGTGCGAGACCGCCCCCTGGGTCGCGACGGTGCCAGTGATGCGAAGGTGCTCGGGGTGCTCGCCGAGCAGCACTGAGAGCAGCGTCGACTTGCCGGCCCCGTTTCGCCCGACCAGTCCCACCTTCTCGCCGTCGCCGACCGTGAAGGAGACCGGCGCGAGCAGTCGTCGCGCGCCGATTTCGATTCCCAGGTCGCGGACGATAAGCACCGATCTAGCCTAGGAGGCGCGCGACCTCCATCAGTTCGTCGCGGAAATCCGGGTGAGCGATGCCTGCCAGGGCGATCGCCCGCTCGCGCACCGTTCGGCCCCGCAGGTCCGCCGCGCCGTACTCGGTGACGATCACTCCGGCCAGCTGGCGCGGCGAGGTGACCGAGGCGAATCGGCTCATGGAGGGCACGATCCGGCTCACCAGCTCCCCGCCCACGCTCGCCGTCGACTGCAGGCACACCAACGAGACGTGATCGGTCGAGAGCGACGTGCCCTCGATGAAGTCCTGGTGTCCGCCGACCCCGGAGAACTGTCGCGCGCCGATCGAGTCCGCGCCGATCTGTCCGAGCAGGTCAATCTCGAGAGCCGAGTTGATGCAGACCATCCGGTAGTTCTGGGCGATCACCGTGGGATCGTTGGTGTAGGTCACCGGGGCCATCGCGATCATGGGGTTCTCGTGGAGGAAGTCGTAGGTCTCGCGCGAGCCGCCGGCGAAGGTGATCACGCACTGACCGGGGTGCAAAGTCTTTCTCGAGTTATCCACCTTTCCGGCCTTGATCAGCTGGTAGAGGCCGTCGGTGAACATCTCGGAGTGCACGCCGTAGTTCCCGCCGGGACCTTCGGCCAGGGCGTGGGCGACGAGGTTCGGCACCGCTCCGATGCCCGTCTGCAGCGTGGCGCCGTCGGGGATGAATTCGGCCGCGAAGGCGGCGATCGCCGCGTCCTCGGGGGTACCGGGATCGTTGGGAAAGACGACGGGCTCCTGGTCGGTCACGACCAGGGCGTCGACCTCGGCGACGTTGACCGTGTTGGCGTGCCCGGCGAGACCCGGCGTGCGCGGGTAGTGCGGCGACACCTCGACGAGCAAGAGGCGCTCGGGATCGCGCCCGGCGCGCCGGCACTCTTCGAGCGTCGCGCCGTTGTAGAGCGAAACCGAGATGTCACCGTTGGCGTCGGGCATCGAGCCGGCGAGCATCATCACGCGGATCCCCAGGCGCTCCATCATCACGCCGTAGTGGCGAAAGAACGACGGCACGTACTGCACGTCGGCGCCGGCCGCCTTGTAGGCGCGATCGGCCCCGCCCATGAACTGACAGCGGTAGTGGACATTGGGGTGCAAGAAGACCTCGTGGTGACCGAGCGACAGGCCGCCGCAGATCGTCAGGTCCTCCCAGTCGCTGCGACGCGAGAGGGCGCCAAAGAGTGCCGTCGGCGTCGCGGTCACCAGTCCGAAACCCACACTGTCGCGCGCGCCGATCAGCGCCACCGCCTCGTCTGCGGTCATCTCGCAAGCCGTCATCGCAACATTCTGCCCGACGAGCCTTGCTGTGCAAGGATTTTCCCGTGTCTGTTCCTCTCGTCCTCGATCTCTGGGCTGACGTCGTCTGCCCGTTCTGCAACCTCGGCCGCCACCAACTGGCGGACGCGTTGGCCCGCTTCGAGCACGCCGACGAGGTGGTGCTGATCCATCGGGCCTTCGAGCTCGACCCGTCGCTGCCGGCCGTGCCCGCGCTCAGCAATCCGGAGATGCTGGCCGAGAAGTACTCGATATCCCTCGAGCAGGTCGCCGAGATGCACGCACGCCTCGAGGCTCAGGCGGCCACCCACGGGATGACCTGGTCACTGGCGGCGACCCGACCGGCCAACACCTTCGACGCGCACCGCCTGATCGCCTTCGCCGCCACCCAGGGCCGCGCCGAGGCGATGCTCGACGCGCTCTATCACGCCCACTTCAGCGAGGCCCGACTCGTGAGCGATCACGCGGTGCTTGACGAAATCGCCAAGGCCGTCGGCGTCACGGGCAGCGCGGAGCTGTGGAGCGGCGATGACTTCGCCGGGGAGGTGCGTCGCGACGAGGCACGCGCGAGCCAGCTGGGCCTGCGCGGCGTACCGGCTCTCGTGCTCGACTCCGCGTTCCTGGTCAGCGGAGCCCAGGGAGCCGACGCGTTCTACGACGCGCTGAACCGGGCGTGGGCCCGTCGCGAGGATCTCTAAGCCTCGTCGGCGGGCACGACCGCGGCGGTCGCCACCTGGTGGCCCTCGTCGAGGTTCATCACCCGCACGCCGGTCGCGTCGCGACCCTGCGAGGTCACCTCACGCACGGGCACGCGGATCAGCACGCCGCCCGAGGAAGCGAGCAGCACCTCGTCGGCGAGGCGCACCATCAGCGCCGCGACGACGAAGCCGCGCGCGGCGGTCAGGCGGATCGCGCGCACACCCTGGCCGCCACGGCCCTGGCGATTGAAGCGCTCGGTCTTGACACGCTTGCCAAAACCGGTATTGGTCACAAGGAAGAGATCCGCGTCGTCGCTCACCACGTCCAGCGAGATCGCCCGGTCGTCGTCCTTGAGCTTCACGCCGCGCACGCCAGTCGCGTCACGACCCATCTCGCGAACCTCGGTCTCAGAGAAGCGGATCGACACGCCGCGATAGGTGACCATCATGAGGTCATCGGTGCCGCTCGTGGCCACGACGCGCACGACCTCGTCACCCTCGCGTAGGTTGATCGCGATCCAGCCCTCGCGGCGCGACTTGTCGTACTCGCTGAAGGCCGTCTTCTTGACCGTGCCGTTCTTGGTCGCAAAAACCAAAAACTTGTCGTCGGGGAAGTCCTTGGTCGTCACAATGGCCTGGATCGACTCGCCCGGCGACAGGTTGAGCAGGTTCACGATCGCGGTGCCCTTGGCGGTGCGGTCCTTCATCGGGATCTCGTGGCCGCGCAGTCGGAACACCCGGCCGCGGTTGGAGAACAAGAGAACGTAGGCGTGGGTCGTCGTGTGCAGGATCTGGTCCACGAAGTCCTCGTCGCGCAGCTTCGCGCCCTGGACGCCGCGCCCGCCGCGGCCCTGGACGCGAAAGGCGTCGGCTGCCACCGACTTGACATAGCCGGCGCGGGTCATCGTGATCACGATGTCCTCGTCGTCGATGAGGTCCTCGGCGCCGAGCTCGCCCGGGTCGTTGACGATCTGGGTGACGCGGTCGTTCGCGTACTTGTCGCGAATCGCCGCCATCTCCTCGGCGATAACCGAGCGCAGGCGGATGTCGGAGGCGAGAATCGCCTCGAGCTCGGCGATCGTCTCGCGCAGGCGCGCCATCTCCTCGTCGAGCTCGCGACGCCCGAGGCGCGTCAAGCGTCCCAGGGTCATGTCCAAGATGTGGTTGGCCTGCTCCTCGGAGAACTCGAAGGGTGCCGCCATCAGGGCCGTGCGCGCCGACGGTCGGTCGTCGGAAGCGCGGATCGCCGCAATGACCGCGTCGAGCATGTCGATGGCCTTCAAAAGGCCCTCGACGATGTGCGCCCTCGCCTGCGCCTTGGCCAGGCGGAAGCGAGTACGGCGCGTGACCACGTCAATCTGGTGGTCGATGTAGTGACCCAGCGCCTGGGCGAGGTTCAGCGTGCGCGGCACGCCATCGACCAGGGCCAGCATGTTGACCGCGAAGGTCGTCTGCAGCGACGTGTTCTTGTACAGCTTGTTCAGCACCACGTTGGCGTTGGCGTCGCGCTTCAAGCGGATCACGAGACGGGCCTGGCGGCCCGCGGAGTCGTTCTGGACCTCGGCGACGCCGTCGAGCTCGCCGTTCTTGACCAGTTCCTCGATTTTCTCTTCGATCGATTCGACCGAAACCTCGTAGGGGAACTCGGTGACGACGATGCGCGTGAACCCACGGTGCTCGTCGATCTCAGCCACCGCGCGCATCTTCACCGAGCCGCGGCCCGTGCGATACGCGTCGAGGATGCCCTGGCGGCCGAGGATCTGCGCGCCGGTGGGAAAGTCCGGACCCTTCACGAAGGCCATCAACTCGTCGGGGGTGGCCTGCGGGTTAGTGAGTAGGTGTAGGGCGGCGTCGATCACTTCGCGCAGGTTGTGCGGCGGGATCTTGGTCGCCATGCCCACCGCGATCCCCTGGGAGCCGTTGACCAGCAGGTTAGGAAAGCGCGACGGCAGCACGGTGGGCTGCATCGTCGAGTTGTCGTAGTTGGGCTCGAAGTCGACAGTCTCCTCGTCGATGGAGTCGAGCAACTCGAGGGCGAGCGGGGCGAGACGGCACTCCGTGTAGCGCATCGCCGCGGCACCCTCGTTGGGTCCAGTGCCGCCGAAGTTGCCATGGCCGCTGATCAGCGGGTGGCGCATGGCGAAGTCCTGGACCATGCGCACGAGCGCGTCGTAGATCGCCGAGTCCCCGTGGGGGTGGTAGGTGCCCATCACCTCGCCGACGACCTTCGCGCACTTAGTATGCGGACGGTCGGGACGAAGCCCCTGGTCGAACATCGAATACAGGATTCGACGGTGCACGGGCTTGAGACCATCACGCGCGTCGGGCAGGGCGCGGCTGACGATGACCGACATGGAGTACTCGAGGAAGGAGCGCTCCATCTCGAGGTTGATCTCGATGGGCTCGATGTAGCCGAGTACCTCGTCGGGATCGGGCGTGGGAGGCGGGGTCTTGCGGGCCATGGTCTCTCCTAGATATCCAGGAACCGGACGTCTTTGGCGTTCGTCTGGATGAAGTGACGCCGCTGGGGGACGTCGTCACCCATCAGGATCGAGCAGACCTCGTCGGCGAGGGCGGCCTGTTCAACCGTGATCTGCAACAGCGCACGCTTGGTGGGGTCCATCGTTGTCTCTTTGAGTTCGTCGTAGTCCATCTCGCCCAGGCCCTTCAGGCGCTGGAAATCGTTCTTGTGGTCGGGGTGCTCGACGAGGAACTGGGACTTGGCCGCGTCGTCGCGAAGGTAGACCTTCTCCTTGCCCACCAGCGTCGAATACAACGGGGGTTGGGCCACGTAGACGTGACCGTTGTTGACCAGCTCGGTCATCTGGCGAAAGAAGAACGTCAGCAACAGGGTGCGAATGTGGCTGCCGTCAACGTCGGCGTCGGCGAGCAGGATGATCTTGTCGTAGCGGATCTTGGACACGTCGAAGTCCGCCTCGACGCCCGCGCCGATGGCGGCGATCAGCGCCTGGATCTCGGTGTTCTT
>JAJXTB010000073.1 GCA_021784205.1 Actinomycetes bacterium | reverse complement strand
ACCGGGCTGGTCGCGATGAGCACCTCAAAGGCGGCGACCATCCCGCCGTCCACCTTTGGAATCAGTCGTTGGGCCACGATGGCGCTGAGTGAAGCCGCCAGCTGCACACGCGTCTGTTCCTGACGCCACGCCGGGAAGACGTCGATAATGCGGTCAATCGCCTGGGCGGCGTCATTGGTGTGCAACGTGGCAAAGACCAAGTGGCCAGTTTCGGCCATGGTGAGCGCGATCTGGATCGAGTCGATGTCGCGCATCTCGCCAATCAACAAGACGTCGGGGTCCTCGCGCAGCGCCGAACGCAGGGCGCGGTCGAAGGATGGGCTATCGAGTCCGATCTCTCGTTGGGTCACGGCCGACATCTTGTGATTGTGCACGTACTCCACGGGATCCTCGATGGTGAGGATGTGCGCCGCGCGCGTGTCGTTCACCCGATCGATGATCGAGGCGAGGGTCGTCGACTTACCCGATCCCGTCGGACCGGTGACGAGGACGAAACCTCGAGGCTGCTTGGCGACCCAGTCCGCCGCCCACGGAAGTCCCAGTTCTTCGAACGAGGGAATCCGGCTCGGAATGATCCGCAGCGACATCGCGGCCTGGCCCCGTTGGGTGAACACACTGCCGCGTACTCGCGCGAGGTCACGCCACGAGAACGCAAAGTCGACGTCCATCTGTGCATCGAAGATCTCGCGTTGCCCTTCTGTGAGTAAGGGAAATGCCATGTCCGCCACGTCTTTCGCCGACAAGGACGGCGCACCTTCAACCGGGATCAAGCGACCGTTGACGCGAATCCGCGGCGCCGATCCACCGGCCAAGAGCAAGTCTGACCCCCGGTTGTCCCAGAGGATCTCCAGCCACGAATCAACTCGCCCGACATCGTCACCTACCATGAGTGCTGCCTTTCACATCGGTCATTCACATCTCATACGTCTCACGTGGCCAAAAACTACGGTGCCCGGCGCGTACGCCGGGCACCGTAGAGAACTCTCACCAGAAAAACCGGTGTTAACGTCTTTACGCCTTCCCAAGAACGGCATAGTTGCAGGCCTCGATCGGATTAACGGTTGCGTCATACATGAGTGCTCCCGTTCCAGCACCAGTCACCATTACATCACCGAACGGTGCCGGAGTGGAGCCTATTGCAGTACTGCCAAGCGTTGCGAAGTCAAAAGCAGATGACCCGTCACTTACGGAAATGGTGTACGACGATGAGTTCGGCCACGACTGCAGGAAAGGATTACCCGAAATTACCAATGTCTTGCTATTGAGGACGCCCGTCGAAGTCAGAGCCCACTCCCAGTTGCCCACAGTCGAGGTGTCGCCGGCAACGGTCCCAGCGTTTAGTTGGCCCGTACCGGTAACTGTTGGGTTCTCAGCCATGAGTGCGCTGACCCCGATACCAACCGTCTTCGCATCTGACTGGCATGCGGCCGCGGTGCTCTTCCCCGTTACCCCGCCAAGAGCGAAGACCACGATCGCGGCCAATATTCCGAGAACCACGATGACAATGAGAAGCTCAATCAATGTGAATCCGCCCTCAATTTCACCGGCGGCGCGACGCCGTTGAATCCTTTGATACGTCCGAATCATTATTCTGCCTTTCGTCTGCCGGCGAACCGGTGGTCCGAGCTATCCACCAATTGGCGAATTGAGAATTATTTTTATCATACAGAAACCATCTTCGCAACATGGTTTTGAAGTGTGCCCCATATTTTGAGGGGCTACGTCCTCTCAAAGGATGTCTCCTTCTCAGAATCAACCCGGTGCACACCCGATTTGCGTGAATGGGCAGTGAATGCAGAAATCCCGGCTAGTGAACCGGTGCCAGCAACAGTCATTGCTGGTGATGCAGATTCCACATCACGTTGCACTCGACTGGCGTAAGGTAACTATGAGAGTTGTGGAATGGTTCGTGACCGTATCCGTCGCGATGGATTGCGTGTCAGCGACGCTCGAAAACTGGACGCGACGGATTCGATTCGACATCGCAACTAACTCGGCGAACTTCTCCGAAGGTGTCATATAGCCGAGGGTCGCACGAGGGCCTTCATTTAGATTCCGTTGAATGCGGGTAAGGGCATTCTTCGAGCGCATCGACAGGTCGCCTCAACTTCGTTGAATTCATGGACTGCCCGTGCCCGAAACACCAATATCCGAACTATCCTCGACGGGTCGTAGCGTCATTGTCTGGGGCGCGACTATGCGCTCTCGAATCACGTCAGGGCTGGTCCATGTGTTAGAAGTTCAAGGTCGGATTGGTACCCAAACCGAAACTGGAGCCCGATCCGAACGGCGTCGTAACGACGACGTAATCGGTGTTTCCAGAGGCGGGACCACAGGCGACAATCGTCGTTTGCGAAGGATTAAGGCTCGGTGTGGCACTGATCACTTGGCCGGTGATCAGTGCCGGCGCCGAAGTCGAGAGAGGCAATCCCGTAGTCGATGAAACTGCCGAAAATGGAACGTAGTCAACACTCAACTGGCTGATGTCGCTGTACGAACCACTCACTGTGATCGACACGGGGGTGGTGGTGCAACTCGACGACGAGGTCGTAGACCACGACGCGACTGCAGGCGGCGAGTCGCCAAAGGCCCAGGACTCGAGAGTCACGCCCTGCCCGCACGACGTCGCAGTCGTGGTCGCCGTCACGGGTACGCACGAGTCGTACGTCGACGACGAACTCGATGAGGACGACGTCGCATAGTCATCGAAAACGACCACCGCTTGCAAGAACGGGGACTGCGCGCACGCGATACCGGAGGTCACCGAGCTCGGGCACGTGTCGATCGTGACCGTCCGGGTCTGAGCGGAGTGTGGCGACCACTGAGTGCGACACCACGCGGTCATGGACGTCAAGGTCGGGTTGGTGTTCGTCGGTCCGCACGGTCCCGGGACGAGGCCAGTTGTCGCCTGGAGAAAGGTCGAGGCGGAGTACTGCAGCGCCACGTCCGTCACGTTGTTCGCCGCAGTGGTCTCGGATTGCGCCGCCGAAAAGTTACTCGAATTTCGAATTGACGAAAGGGTAAGTGACGCAATCGATAAGACGATGAGGCTGACGACGACCAACATCATCAGCGCCAAGATCAAGACCGCTCCTCGATCTTCGGATGATCGAGGAGCGCTACCGCTCAGCCCTCGATCTGAAGGACCTACTTTCGCCGTCACAGACCGTTGAAATAACCCCATCTCGATTGCGATCATTTGCTCGTGGTCGTAATCGTCAAGGTCGCGCTGCCGGGCCAAATCACCGATCCACCCGGAACCTGATAACTCACGATGACCGTACCGGTGTACGTGGAGGTTGTCGTTGTGACCTTCGAATCACCGCTGCCCGTCGTGGTCGAGGTCGAGGTCACCGAAGTGACCGGAAACGTGACTGAAAAAGAGGGCGAGGGCGAGATTGCTGTCAACGGCCCCGCCCCATTCGCAAACACCGTTGAGGACGCCGCACCGGGAACCGTTACGGTACACGTGATTGCCGTGGCGTCTCCATTGTAGGAATTACTCCGAAGATTCGCCTGTTTTCCTGATGACAACGCACACGACGACAACGTGGGCTGTAGAACGATTGAAACGTCAGCGGAACCTAAAGACCCGTCGGGGTTCGCCACCGTGACTGTCCCTGGCGTTGAATCTAACGGCACATGAATGCCGACGCCGATCGACGATGCCTCGTTGATCACGGTGGCGGGCGACACACTGTTCACCGTCACGCTGGACGTACCAACCGAAGAGAATGTCGGTGTAGCTCCAGCGAGAAAATTGGTTCCCGAGATCGTAACGGATTCATATTGACCCGCGACGAGCGTCACGGGATTCACCGTTACGGCACCAATTGGAAGTGTTCCTGTTGCGAACTGCCTTCCCGACGCAACGGTCACCGTATCGCTTCCAACGGTTGCGCTGGGCGAAACGGAAACCGTCACCTGCAGTTCCGTCGAGCTTGTGACCCCGGTCGAATTAACCGTAACGCCCGAGTTCGACGGAAAAGTCACGGAATCGGAACGCGCGAAGCCCGTGCCAAAAATCGTTAGCGTAGCGTTGGTGGCACCTTGATTGAGCCACGCCGGCGAAAGACTGGTTACCGACATGCCACCCGCTCGCGGCTGACCCGCTCCCGTGCCGAGGCCATTCACAACGATGCTCGTTGTGCCAATCGACTTGTCAAGAGAATCCGTCACCGAGATGGTGACAAGTTGCATCGGCTGACCCGAGCACTGCGGCCACGGAGAATTTAGCCAACTCGAACTGGTTGGATCCCAGTATTTCGTCACTGTAGCGGTAGGCACGTAACCCGGATATGTCGATGACGTGTCGACACTGTAGGAGGTCGCGCACGACGAATAGAGGGGTGCTGTGGACTGATCACCGATTTGAATCTGCGAATAGGCCGCTTCCGCGATTCCGCGTAATACCAAGTCGCTGTTGGCGAGCTTGCGGTGCGCGGCCGAACCGGCGATGTTCGTGGAGAACGCTGCCAGCAGGGCAACGCCCGCCACGCTCAATATGAGGATGGCGACCAGAATCTCGACCAAGGTGTCGCCTCGTTCAGAAGATGGTCGACCCCACTTCCACGGAAACCACCGATGACTTCGCCGCTGGAAACCCGTCATGGCTGCACCTGGATTGTGGTTCCATTTTGGATACTCAAAGAGGCGGCGACGATGTACGACACGCAGATCATGCCTCCCGTGTTCCCAGACGTGCCGAGGGTCACCGTCCCCTGGGGCACGTACACGCCACCATACGATGCGGTACTGCACGTTGACGTCGAATTGTTGCCGAGCGTAAGCCCGCCGGACCCGGAGCCGTTGATCCACACGGTCGCACCGTCATTGATTCCCGGTGGTGTCAAATGTATCGATGCACTGTTTGCGAACGAGATTGACCCACCATCGGACGCGTAGAGCAACGCGCTTTGTCCCGTAATGGTGGCGCCGTTCCCTGTTGAGAGCGCTGTCCCTGAACCTTCCAGATAGTAAATTCCTGGTCCAAAGTTTACGTTCACGTTCTGTCCAATGCTGAGACCGTTCGGGAATACGAATGGTCCGCCACCGTAAAAATTCACCACCGACTGTGTGGGGAACGAGTACGTCGCGTAGGACCCCGGCGGGCAGAAATACTGTGTCGTTCCCGATTGATCGACGTAACTAAAGCAGGTCTGCGACTGCACTGAGGGCACCGTCAATGTTGACAACGTTACGGAATTTGCAGGCGTTGTATACGTCGAAATGGTTGGAAAACCTCCGTTGCTACAGTTACCACTCGTCGACAATGCTGATCCACTCCCCGCCAAGATGCCACCGCCGTACGTTCCGACACTGGTCGGATTGATCTGTGAACCATTCGTGACGCAGATCGACCCCGCACAGGGCGATAAAATCTCGATTAGCCCATTACTGATCCCGCCGCCGACATTTACCGACAGCGTCGAATTGTTCTTTAGTGACAGGGCGGGTGCGGAACCCGAATTGCAACTGGTCGCCCCGGAGAGCACGATCGGCGCGCTTAACGACGACGGTGACAGATTGGTGCCCAACTGGTACCGGGCACGGGGCGTCGCAGTCAGGGTGTAGGTCGTCGTCGATGATCCACCCACGACGAGCGGCAACTGGACCATCGTCAGCGAGGCGGCATCGACCCACGGCGTCTGCGGAGCTTGCAGGCAGGTCGTTGCAGTCAGACACAGTGACGCCCCAACCTGCTGAGCCGTGACGTTCGTGGCAATGACGGTCGTCGTCGACGGCGTGTGTCCCCCGTACGAACACTGCCAGCGATCGACGGAGTAGTTCAACGCGGGCGTGCTGCCATTAACCATCGGAACTAATCCGTAGGAGACGACCGTATCGCCACTCGCCCACTGCAACCCGAGCAACTGAGTCGGGGGGGCACCTGACCCTGTGTTCCCGCTACACGCCAAACCGGTGCCGGTCGTGATTTGATTCGCGCTTTGCACGTCTCGCACGAATGTCGCCATCGCTGTTTGAAGATCGAGGGAACCCGCGAGCCGTCCCGAGACTTGCGCCTGCATAGTGAAGACCGAGATCATGGCGACAGAAAGCGCGCCGATCACCAGCGGCAGCAGCGTCATCGAAATGAGGAGCTCAATGAGTGTGAACCCACCGTCGCGTTGGTTATCGCCTATGTGACGTCGCAGCGGTGACCGATGTTTGCGAGTTTCGTGCTCCACCGGGCCTCCCTCCACCGTAGAAACTTCCTTGGCTCCATTGTCAATGAACTTGCACTTGGTTATAGATGCCATACATAGCCGAAATCAAGGCCACCGCGACAAATCCAACCACGACGCCCATAACTACGATAATGGCGGGTTCAAACAACGACGTGGCCCTATCGACCTTCGTCTCTAACTCGCGACTGTAGTACGCTGCCGCCACCTCCAGTTGTGCATCGAGTGTTCCCGTCTCCTCGCCAACTCGGAGCATTTGGCGAGCTGCACCAGGGAAAAGGCCCGTCCGCGCGAGTGGCGTCGCCAGCCCCTGGCCCTCCATCATCTCGTCGCGAATCGTCTCCAGAGCTTGTCGGTAAACCGCGTTGTTGGCCGCCTCAGCGGTAACAGCCATCGATCGAGGAAGGTCAACCCCCGCTCGCAACATCGACGAGAGGATGCGCATCGTTCGCTCAAGTATTGACGTTTGAGTGATATCTCCGACAACTGGCAGGCGCAAGAGCCACGAATCGAGTATCGCTCGGCCCCCGCTGTTTCGCCGCATCGTAATAAAGGATCCGATGAGTACAACAATCACCAACGCAATGAAGTACCAGTACCGCCCGACGAAACCGGAAAAATTTAGCATCATGCGAGTTACGAGCGGCAACTTGGCGTTCAACGACTTGAAGAACACGACAAATCGCGGTAGGACTACGACGGTGAGAATGAGCACCGTGACGACCGACATCACGGCGACGACCGCCGGGTAGATGAGCGCCGACGTGATCTTTCCGCGGGCCTTTAGGTCGCGGTCCATGTAGTCGGCCAACTGTTCGAGCACCTCGTCAAGGTTCCCGGTCAACTCCGCCGACTCGAGGATCCCGACGTAATACGTGGGGAACGCCTCTGGATGCGCGGCGGCGGCGGCGGCGAACGTGTCGCCGTTACGCAGTGAATCGATCATGTCGATCAAGACAACTCGCAGCATCTTGCCGTTGGTCTCTTCGAGGATGACCTCGAGTGACTCCATAATGGGGATTCCGGCCTTCATGAAGACTGCCAGCTGGCGCGAAAAATTCATCACCTCCTTGCGTGGAACCATCTTCTTGGTGATCTCGAACTTCAACAGGCTGCGTTTCTCATTCACCTCGGTCGGTTGCAGTCCCCGTTGCATCAGGGCCATGTGCGCGGCACCGCTCGTCGTCGCTTTCTCGACGCCCTTCACGGTCTTGCCGTCGCCGTCGACGGCGGTGAACCGAAAACCCTTGACGGGTAGTTCGTTGCGCTTCATGCGTTTGGCATCGGACTTTGACCGCTTCGCGCGGGCCTTGTCGAGCTTCGCGTCGGCTTTGGCCCGGTTGCGCTCGGTCTTAGTTAGTTTCTTCTTGCCTGGGCGTTCGACATCGTCACTCATAGTGTGTACACACTCCGGATAACTTCGGCGATGGTGGTGATGTCCTGGGCGACGAGGTTAAGGGCCTCTTGGCGTAGCGTGCGCATGCCTTGTTTCACGGCGAGGGTGCGTAACTCTTCCTGGGTCGCCCAGCCGACGACCAGCCGGCGAATCTCGGGTGTCATGACCAGCAGTTCGTAGATACCAATGCGGTCCTGGTAGCCGGTGTGGCTGCAGAAGTTACAGCCCGCGCCGCGGTAGTACGTCTCCTTGGGCACGCCGCCACTCTCCTCGTAGAAGATGATCTCCTCGTCGGTCGGCGTATACGTGGTGACGCACGACGTGCAAATCCGTCGCAGGAGTCGCTGGCCGACGACGGCGAGCACTGAGGAAGCGACGAGAAACGACTCGATACCCATGTCGAGCAGTCGGTGCAGGGCCGAAACCGAGTCGGTCGCGTGCATCGAGGAGATGACGAAGTGACCCGTCAGGGCGGACTGGACCGCGACGCGGGTCGTCTCGACGTCGCGGACCTCGCCGACGAGGATAACGTCAGGGTCCTGGCGCAGGATCGATTTCAGACCGGTCGCGAAGGTGAGTCCGGCCGTCTCATTCGTCTGGATCTGGTTGATCGAGGGGAACACGTACTCGACGGGGTCCTCGATGGTCATGACGTTCATCCGCGAGTCACCGATCTCGCTCACCGTCGCGTAGAGCGTCGTCGTCTTGCCGCTACCCGTCGGTCCCGCGCAGAGCACCATGCCAAAAGGCGCCCGCACGAGCTTCGCGTAGGCGGCGTGAGTGTCATCGGGCATCCCGAGATCCGCGAGTCGAAGGACCGAGCGGGTCTTGTCCAAGATCCGAAGCACGCACTTCTCACCCATGATCGTCGCCACGGTCGAGACGCGCACGTCGACCTCTTTGCCGTCGATGGTGACGGTGAGCTGTCCGTCCTGGGGACGACGGCGCTCGACGATGTTCATCTCCGCCATGATCTTGATGCGACTGATCAAGCCCGTCCCCATCGTGGCCGGCAGTTCCAAAATCTGGTTCAGCGCGCCGTCGATACGGAAGCGAACCCGTACGACCTGGTCGGAAGGTTCGATGTGCACGTCCGAAGCGCGGTCGCGCATCGCCTGGGTGAGGATCCGGTCCACCACCTGGACGATCGGCGCGTCGTCGGCGACCACTTCGACGGGTTGGGTCGTCTCACTGCCCCGTCGACGAGCCCCGTCGATGACCTTAAAGACTTGCACGAGTTCGTCGACCCCGCTGATTGCGCGGTAGTTGCTGTCAATCGCCCAGCGCACGTCTGACAGCGACGCGATCTCCATCTTGATCGGATGTCCCGTCAATGTTGCGAGACGGTCGCGCAGGCCGGGCGTCGGCTCCGCCGCGGCGACGAGCAGCTCATCACCGACGAGTTTGACCGGCACCACGGTGTTCGCGCGCGCGAACTCCTCGGGGATCAGCGGCAATGCTTCGGGACTGACATCCTCGCGGTGCAGATTCGTCACCGGCAGTGCGAACATCGTCGAGAGTGCCTCGGTGAGCGACCGTTCGTCTAGGACCCCGCTCGCGACCAGGATCTGGCCGAGCTTCTCCCCGGACGATCGCTGGGTGCGAAGTGCTACGTCCAATTGCTCGGGCGTGATGCGTCTCGAGGTGACGAGCAGGTCACCGAGCCGCCCCTTCTCCGGGGACGTGCTCGTCATCGCGTCTGACGAGTCAGACCCACGCTCCAAGACGTCGACTGCGCGGTCTGAGCCCTCGTGACTCTTGTGGTGCTTGTCCTTCTTCTTGAATGCCAACGCCACCCCAATTACCGGTAAAAAAACTTTTGCGAAGCCGACACCGTATCAAGAAACTACGCCACCGCAACCGCGGGAACAGTGGTCCCGTAGTTGCAACTCTAGAGCGATTAACCGGTTCCGTCAGGAATTTGTGGGGACGCCGTGAACTTAGATGAATCGGTGCCGCGCGTGCGGTGTGACCGAGACGGCCTTGTCGCGCGCCAGGTACGACGCGGCTTCGACGATCACGCTGAGCAGCTCCGTGGAGACTTCGAACCATTCGCCCGACGGCAGGCGCAACTCTGCCTTGTCGCTGCCGCGTAACGCATCGACAATCGCGTCGTATCGCTCTACCTCGTCAAGTGGGAAAACAACCGCGTTCGACACCTCGTCACCCATCCGATTGGCCGCACAGAACGGGACTTTCCCGCCTCTGACCACTCAACGTCACAATACTGAGAATGACTTAAGAATTGCTGTATGGCTGTCAAGAATTCGTGAAGAATCACCGTTATCGCCGGTGAAATCGGGTGTTCGCACGACCGACGCACGCGTGCTATGACGTGGGTTGGGGGTAACGAGAAGGTGCCAGCCATGATTGACCTCTCTGACCGCCCGGGTTTGGCGCAGGGCCAGCGTCACTTCGAGCCGTGGGTCTATCCGTCGGACTTGACCACCAGGGTCACCACGGAGACCGGCCTCACGCTGCAGATGCGCCCGATCCGGCCCGACGACGCGGATATCTTGCAACGGTTCCACGCTCAGCTCACGCCCGATTCGGTCTTTCGCCGCTACTTCTCGTTGCACCCCGAGCTGTCCGCTGCAGAATTGGTGCACCTCACGACGGTCGACTACGTCGACCGGCTCGCCTTCATCATCATCGTGCGCGGCGCCCTCGTCGCCGTCGGACGTTACGACCGCATCCCCGAATCCGATCGAGCCGAGGTCGCCTTCCTCGTCGACGACGCCTACCAGCACCAGGGACTCGGGATCCTGCTGCTCGACCACCTGGCCGACGCCGCCTGGGAGCGAGGCATCACGACCTTCGTCGCCGAGACCCAGGCGGACAACCGAAGCATGATGCACGTCTTCAAGGAGTCGGGTTTCAGCGTGAACGCGCGACTCGAAGATGAGATCATCTTCGTGCGCTTCCCCATCGAGCCCACCGACGAGAGTCGCGCCCGTCGCGCCGATCGCACGCGCCGATGGGCGGCCTCTCGCGAAGCCGCGCTGCGCTGACATGCTCATCACCAACGAGGTTCCCGACGACTCCGGTCACGAGGACCCCGGTCACCCCGAGCGGCCCGATCGACTGATCGCGGTGCGCGACGGCGTGGGCGACCTCGCCCTCGGTGACGAGTTGGTAACCGTTGGGCTGCGATCGGTGACGCGCCTTGAGCTGCTTCGCGTACACCAGGGGGCCTACCTCGACGAACTCGGCGCCTTCTGTTACGAAGGTGGCGGGGACATCGACGAGGACACCTACGCGACCTACGACTCCTGGCCCCTCGCCCAGCTCGCCGCGGGGGCCGGTCTCGCCGTCGTGGACGAGCTCGTGCGCCGGCGCGACGGCGTCGGCTTCGTCGCGGTGCGCCCCCCGGGCCACCACGCCCTGCCCGACCGCGCGATGGGCTTCTGCCTGCTCAACAACGTCGCGGTGACCGCGGCCGCCCTGCGCGCGGCCGGTGAGCGGGTGCTCGTGCTCGACTGGGACGTGCACCACGGCAACGGGACCCAGTCGATCTTCTGGAACGACCCCGACGTGCTCTACGTCTCGAGTCACCAGTGGCCGCTCTTTCCCGGCAGCGGCGTGCCGAGCGAGATCGGCGGACTCGACGCGATCGACCGGATCGTCAACCTGCCCCTGCCCGCCGGCGCGACCGGGGACGTCGTCGCGCGCGCCTTCGAGGAAGTGGCGGGACCGGTGATCGACCAGTTCGCCCCGACCTGGGTCCTCGTCTCGGCGGGCTTCGACGGCCACCGCGACGACCCGATGGCCGACTTCGCGCTCTCCAGTGGCGACTTCGCCCACCTCGCCACGTGGGCCGCGAGCCTCGCCCCCGCGCCGGGGCGCCTCGCCCTCTTCCTCGAGGGTGGCTACGACCTCACGGCCCTGCGCCACTCGGTGTCGGCCACCCTGAGCGCCGTGCTCGGCGAGGCGAGCGCGAACGAGGCGGCGACCAACGGCGGACCGGGCTCCGACCAGATCGGCCGGACCCTGCGCGAGCGCGCTTCCACGCTGACCCTCGTGCGGGAACAGCGCGACGCCGAGGAGGCATCGTGAGCATCTACCCGCGCACCATCGCCGTCGGTTTTGACGGGTCGTCTGACGCCCTGAGCGCCTGTGCCTGGGCGATGGCGACCGCACGACGACTCGAGGCGCACCTCGTGCTCGTCTACGCGCGCGGCCTGCTCGACCGCTTCGAGCGTCGAGACCCTCGCGGCCTCTTCGGCGAGGTCGTCGACGCGCTCGCGTCGCGCTACGCCTTCGACCCGACGAGACTGAGCTGGCACGTGGCCGACGGCGACGCCTGTTCGGTGCTGCTGCGCTGTGCCGAGGCGCCGGTCTTCGCCGACCTCGTGATCGTGGGCTCTCGGGGCCGCGACGAGCACGCGGGGATGCTGATCGGTTCCACGAGCCTGCAACTCGCCGAACGCAGCCCCATCCCCGTCGTCATCGTGCCGAGCACGACGAGCGAGCACCACGAGCCCTAGACGAAGGCCCGTCCCCTTCCGAGGCGCCGCCTCGCGTCCGCGAGCACGACGTTGAGGGGGAACTCGCGAAGGACCCGTGGCAGACGGCGGTGACCAGCGACCACGACGGCGAGGGTCGCGCGAAAGACGCGCTCGCGTGACGGGTTCCACGCGAGACCGAGTTCGCGGCGAAACGGCTCGGGTAGGAATCCCGCGGTGAGCACCCGGTGAAGGGGCCCGAACGCGGCGGCGAAGGGGCGCGGAAGGAACGACAGCGAGGCGATGCCCCACAGGTAGTCCCGCGTGAGGTCGTCCATCTCGACCGACCGGCTCGCCTCGGCCCAGAAGTCCTCGAAGGCGACCCGATCGGCGGGCCAGCGCGACGGCTCGACCTGCAAGGTGGTGGCGAAGCGCGAGCAGCGCTGGTAGAGCTCGTCGAGTAGGTGGGGCGGCGCGTCGGGGTCCACGAGACCCATCGCGTCGAGCGCGCCGCGGTACATGCAGGCGGCGACCCACAACTGCAGGTCGGGGTCAGCGGCGCTGTAGGAGACCGGCGCGTCGGGCGCCGAACGGACGCTTCGATGCTGGCGTGCGACCTCGCGGCGCAGCTGGCGGCGTTCGTCATCGGTGCCGAGCAGGCTGATCATCACGTAGCCGAGCGTCGTGCGCGTGCGCTTGAAGGGGTGGCGCGTCAGGGCCCCACTCGTGACCGTGCTCGTCGCGACGGCGTGACCGACCGGCAACCGGGCGAGTTGCATCACGACGTTCGCGCCCGCGGGCAACAGTCCGAGCGCGTTCATGATGTCGCGGCGCAACGCCGGCGACGGTTCGGGCGCCAGCCCGGGAACATCCTCGATCACGACGTCCTCCCGCCCCCAGTGTAGGAAGCACCCCTGGGGTCACGATTGCTGTAACGCCCGTTACAGTTAGCGCATGTCCACGCCGCTCACGCCGGGGGAACCCTCACTCGAGCCACTCGCGCGCGGCGTCGGCTTCCGTCTCAGTCGGATCAGCCGCACGCTGCGCAGCCAGTGGGCGAGCGAACTCGCCGATCTCTCGCTCAGCCCGCCCGAGGCCGCCGTGCTGCGCGGGCTCGCCGAACACCCGGGCAGCGCGCTGCGCGAACTCGCCCGTATCCTCGCGAGCGACCCCATGAGCGCCAAGCGCTGCGTCGACGGGCTCGAACGGCGAGGACTGGTGGTGAGCGGGCACCGCGCGAGCGATCGACGCCCCCGCACGCTCACCGTCACCGACGACGGCCAGACCCTCGTGCGCGAACTCAATCGGCGCATGCGCGCGCGCGAGCACCGACTCGCGCGGCTGCTCACCAAGGGGGAACGAGACGTCTTCGCCCGCGTGCTGAGCGCTCTCGAACGCGAACTCGACATCGACCAACCTCGATCAACGAAAGAGATCCTATGAACGCCGGACCCGCCGATCACGACCAGTCCCACCTCGCCGGTGACGTCGGCGCCACCTGGAACGAGCGCTACCGCACCAGCGGCTGGTCCGCGAACCCCGACGAGGAACTCGTCGAACTGGTGGGCCCGCTCGCGCCGGGCACGGCGCTCGACCTCGGCTGTGGCACCGGACGCAATTCGTTCTGGCTCGCCGAGCGGGGCTGGCGCGTCACCGGCGTCGACGCCTCGAGCGTCGGGCTCGAGCACCTGCGCGAGCGCGCCGGTCTCGCAACGCTCCCCCCGACGACCATCCTCGCGGACCTGACGACCTACGAAGCCCCGGCCGGCGCCTTCGACCTGGTGGTGATCGCGAACATCCACCTCGCACCGAGCGAGCGCGACGACTTCTTCACCCGCGCGAAGCGCGCGCTTAAACCCGGCGGCCACCTCTACGTGATCGGCCACCACCTCGACGCGCTCGGTCTCACCGGTCCACCCGATGCGGCGAGGCTCTACACCGAGGAGATCCTGGGCGAGGCCTTCGCCGACCTCGACGTTCTGCGCCTCGAGCGGCTCGAACGTCACCTCGAAGACGGGCAGGGTCGACCCGTCGTCGACGTGCTGTT
>JAJXTB010000072.1:2400-14178 GCA_021784205.1 Actinomycetes bacterium | reverse complement strand
CGACCACGTCGAGGGCGGTCACCAGTCCGCCGGCGTCGGCGACCGCCGACGACGCGGCGGCGATGTCGCTCGCGCTGTCGAGCGCGACGCGCATGGTTACCGAATACGACGCACTGGGGGCACTCATCTGATCTCCTTGGGGGATGTGTCGGTCGCGACTCTGCGGCCCACGTCGATGCTACTGATGTCCCAGGCGCGCTCTGTCTCCAGGATCCGGGCTGAACGTCACTCAGTTTGTGACGAATTCCCCTGATGATTACCGGCGGGTAGACCGTAGCCTCCTTCGAGGGGCCGTTCGCAATCTAAAGGACATCATGGTCGACGCCGAACTGAGACGTGACGAGCAGAGGCTCTCTCCCTCTCACGTCGCCCACGTCCTCGACGCCACCACGATCGGCTTCATCCACTTCGACGAGTCCGGCGTCATCGTCGACTGCAACCAGACCGTAGCGGTGATGGTCGGACTCACCTCGCGCACCCTGCTCGGGCGGGCCTTTGACGACGGGCCCTGGCTCGCCGTGCACCACGACGGCTCGCCATTCCCCTTCGGCGACCTGCTCGACGCGAGGGGCCGGGCCTGGGCGAGCGCGCGCACCGAGGTCATCATGGGACTCGACACCGGAGTCGGCGCGCGACGCTGGCTCTCGGTGGCCACGTTCCCGGTCACCGAGGCCGACCGGCACGGGATCATCGCCACGTTCGCCGACATCACCGACAAGCTCTTACGCGAGCGGCTCCTCGAGATCGTGAGCGAGGTCAACCGCTTCGCCATGGAGTCGACCGACGAGCACGACGCCCTCCAGCACCTCTGCGACGTCCTCGTGGCCCCCGGACGCCACGCCCTCGCCTGGATCGCCACGCCCGGCGAAGGACCAGTCGACCTCGAGGTCGTGGCGGCGGCCGGCGCCACCGCCTACCTCGACAACGGGGGGCTCGCCGACTGCGCGAACGAAGGATGGAGCCCGATCGCCACGACGCTGCGCACGGGTGACGCCCACGTCATCCACGACGTCGAGCGCGAGAGCTACGTCAGCGGGTGGCGCGAGCGGGCGCGACGCTTCGGCTTCGAGTCGGTCGCCACGATCCCGTTCTCTCCCGGCGGGCGTCGCGCGGTCCTCGCGATCTTCGACCGGCACGTCTTCGCCTTCGACGAGCACACCTCCTCGATGCTCGAAGTGATCGCGCGCGAGGTCGAGTTCGCGATCGACCACATGCGCTCGGTGGCCCGCCTGGCCGCCTCGCTGGATGGAACCCTGGCGGCCCTGTCAATCATCACTGAGATCCGCGACCCCTACACCGCAGGGCACCAGAACCGCGTGGGCGTCCTCGGCGCCGAGATCGCACGAATCCTCGGCCTCGACGCGGCCATGGTCGGCCTGATCCGCCAGGCCGGCGAGGTCCACGACGTGGGAAAGACCGTGGTCCCCATCGAGATCCTGACCCGCCCGGGCACCCTCAACGCCCTCGAGATCGAGATGGTCAAGACCCACTGCGTGCGCGGCGCGGAGATCCTGACCCAGGCCGGCCTGCCCTGGCCGCTGGCCGAGGTCGCCTACGCGCACCACGAGCGCCTGGACGGCTCGGGCTATCCGCGTGCCCTGGTGGGCGCTGAGATCATCCTGCCGGCGCGCGTCATCGCGGTCGCCGACGTCGTCGAGGCCATGGTGCACCGGCGCCCGTATCGCGAGGGGCTCGGCCTCGACGCCGCCTTCGGGGCCGTGAGAAGCGGATCCGGCCACTTGTTCGACCCCGACGTGGTCGAGGCGTGTCTCGCGGTCTTTGACGCCGGCTTTCGCTTCGACGCGCCCTAAAGGGCCTCGACGCGGTCGCGTCCGCGGCTCTTGGCGAGATAGAGCGCCCGGTCCGCGCGTTCGATGAGATTCAGGTGGCTCTCGCCGGCTATGCGCAGCGCCACGCCCACGCTCACCGTGATGGCGAAGCTCTCCAGGGGCACCGCGATGCGCGCGCGGATCCGCTCGGCCGCCTGGCGCGCCATGGCGAGGTCCACGTGGGCCAACAGCACCAGGAACTCCTCGCCGCCGTAGCGAAAGATCAGGTCGCTCGGGCGCACCGACTCGGTGATCGCGTGAGCCACGTGCTGGAGGACCCGGTCCCCGGTCAGGTGCCCGTAGGTGTCATTGATCGCCTTGAAGTGGTCGATGTCAACCATCACCGCCGCCATCTGGGGAGTACCCAGCTGCTCGTCGAAGGCCGCCATGCGCCGCGCCGAGTCGGTCAGCGAGGCCCGGTTGTGCAGGCCGGTCAACGAGTCGAGCACCGCGCGCCGGCGCCAGATCGCGAGCTCGATGTCTGTCGAGCGGCGCAGCACCTCGCGCTCGAGGCCCACCCCGATCAGCCCGATCACCTCCTGGACGACGTCGAGGACCTCGTCGTCGATGGCCACCGGCTCGTCGTAGACCATCACGACCGCGCCCTCGATCTGGGAGGCCTCGGAGGTGACCAGTGGCAGGATCAGGCGACTCCCGTGCGGACTCGTGGCGCCGCGCAGCACCATCACGACGTCGTCGGGCGGGTCGTCACGGCGCCCGACGTAGCCGTCACTCGCGTCAAAGTGCAACAGCGCGTCGCGCGCGCCCGCCCACAACTCGAGGGCCGTCGCCCCGGTCGTTCGCTGGGCGAGGGACGCGAGCAGGGCCACCACGTCACTGAACTGCTGCTCGTGCACGAGGGCGTCGAGGACGCGGTGGATGGTCTGATTGGCGCCGAGCAGGAAGCGCACCCGCGGGTCCGCGTGGGCCAGGGTCACCAGGCCGCATTGAAGACGCTCGAGGCGCTGGGTGAGAGGGGCAATCAGATCATGAGGCACCAACTGGCCGTGATGGGGGGCAACGAGTGTCACCGGCAGCTTGGCAACGCGGGCCAGCGCGTGGGCCAGCACCTCGCGCGAGGGGACGAAGTGCTGGTGAAACGGGCGGATCGCATCGTAGTAGTCCATCGAGTGTGCGACCAGCGCACGCTCGGGCGTCTCACCACCGAAGAGGTTCGAGGAGAAGAGCACGCCGGTGGACTCGTCAAAGGTGACGAACGCGCCGGCGGCGACCGCGTAGGGAATGGAGTCGAAGCGCAGAGCTCGATCCTCGAGCTCGAGGCGCCAGTCGTGCTCTTCGATTCGCCAGAAGGGCAGGCGCGTGCCCGTGTGCACGAGGAGCATCTCGTCGTGTCGGTGGGTCACGAGCGCCGCCTCGGGGTGCAAGCCCGCCTCAACGAGACGGGCAAGTCCGCCCACCACGTCGGGGTCGGTGTTCGAGCACACCAGCCAGCGCACGTTCGCGAGCCCCACCACTTCGTTCACCTTGGCGATCACGGCGTCGACCGCGAGCGCCGAGCCCGGATCGATCAGAACGGACTGATCCGCCTGCTCGATGAGATAGGTGTGGCTCTGGAAGGTGACGTCCTCGAGCATCGTGCCCACCCAAAAGGTGCGCGGCGCGATGTCGACGGGGCCGTCCAGGTTCGCGGGGGCGAGCGCCGTGATCGGATCGACATCGGGCGGTTCCACTCCTACTGTCCTAGTCCTTCACTGCGACACGGACTAGTCGCGCGTCGAGGCCACGGCCTCGCGCAGCTCGGCGATCATCGCCGCCACGTCGCTCGCCGGCACCGCGGGCGAGAAGAGAAAGCCCTGGCTGATCTCACAGCCGAAGCGGCGAAGGCGTCCCAGCTGATCGCTCGTCTCGATCCCCTCGGCCAGGATCGGCAGGTGGAGCTTGGCCCCCAGCCCCACGATGGACTCGAGCAGCGCGTCGTTGTAGACGTTGTCGATCGCCGGACGCGAGAACGCGTGGTCGATCTTCACGTAGCGCGGGTGCAGGCGCACGAGGTACGACAGCGACGCGAAGCCGGCGCCGAAGTTGTCGAGGGCCACACCCACCCCGAGCTCGCTCAGGCGCTCGATGGTGGCGACCGAAGTGACGACGTCTGACAGCGCGTCGCGCTCGGAGACCTCAATGACTAGCCGCGAGGGATCGAGACCGGATTCTGCCAGCGCGGCCGCGACGATGTCGACGAGACCGGGATCGCGGAACTGGTGCGCCGAGACGTTCACGCTGACGTAGGGCGCGACACCCGCGGCGCTCTCCTCCCAAGACTGGGCGGCGATGACCGCCTCGCGTAAGGCGAACGCGCCGAGATCTACGATCAACTCGCTCGACTCGGCGAGCGCCAGGAACTCGGTCGGCGGGATGTAGCCGCGTTCGGGGTGCTGCCAGCGCATCAGCGCCTCGAATCCCACCACCTCGGTCGACGTCGTGTCCACGATGGGCTGGAAGTGCATGGAGAGCTCGCCGGCGAGGAGGGCCTCGCGCAGCTCATTGAGATGAGTCATGCGCGTGAGAACGCGCTGGTGCATCGCCGAGGAGAAGAGGACGTGGCGACCCTTGCCGTGGCGTTTGGCCTCATAGAGGGCGACGTCGGCCTCCTCGACGACCTGGTCGCGGTCGGGCGACTCGTCGTCCCAGACGACGACGCCGATGGACGCGTGCTGCTCGATGAGGGCCCCGGCGATGGTAAAGGGCTCGTGGAGAGCCGCGAGAAGTCGTGCGGCCATCGCCTCGGCCTCGTCCGGGTTGTGGAGGCCTTCGGCCAGGTAGAGGAACTCGTCGCCGCCGAAACGGCACAGAGTGTCCGCGGAGCGCGACACGCCCTGGAGTCGCCGAGCCACCTCGATGAGGAGTTGGTCGCCGACGAGGTGGCCGTGGGTGTCGTTGACCCCCTTGAAGTCATCCAGGTCGAGGATCATCACAGCGCCCAACCCCCCCTGGCGCGCGATGCGCGTGCGGACCTGACTCAGGCGGTCCTCGATCAGCGCCCGATTCGCCAGGCCGGTCAGGGGATCGTGCAGTGCCTGATGCGAGAGCTGGCTCGTCAGGGCGCGCTCCTCGGTGATGTCGCGCTCGCTGATGACGTAGTAGAGGATGTTGCCGGCCTCGTCACGCGCGGGCGAGCGAGAAACTTCGACCACGATCACGCGCCCGTCCTTGTGCAGGTAGCGCTTCACGTAGCGCATCTTGTCAACGCGGCCCTCGAGCATCTGACGGTGCGAGTCCTCGGTGATGCCGACGTCCTCGGGATAGGTAAAGAGCCGCGAGTCCCCGCCGATCAGCTCCTCGCGACTGAATCCCACCATCTCGCAGAAGGAGTCGTTCGCGGCCACGATGTTGTCGTCGAGGTCGGTGAAGATGATCGGCGACATGGAGTTCTCAAAGGCCAGCTGGAAGCGCTGCTCCATCTCGCGGTGCGCCACCTGGGCATCTCGCTCGCGGCTGACGTCGCGCACCGTGGCGATCCCCCAGGTCTCATCGGCGACGACGAGTGGCGACACCGCGATGTCCACAGCGAGGCTCTCACCCGCGGCGTTCAGCAGACGCAAATCGTAACCGCGACCCAGCGGACGAGAAAACGGTTGCGCAAAGAAGCCCGCGAGGTGCCGATCGTGGCGATCGTGGCGATCGCCGTCGAGCAGAAGTGACAGGTGATGACCGATGAGTCCGGCCTCGTCACGTCCCGCGAGGCGCGCCAGGTGCTGATTGATCCCGCGGATGACTCCATCGCAGTCCACGACGATCACGCCGTCTGGGACCGACTCGGCGAAGGCTCGCCAGCCGGGATAACTCTGATCGAGCGAATCCACGTCCTCACCTTCAGTTGGACACCGTGAGTCTATTGCTCTCGCACTCGCAATATGGACATGTGGTGAGTTTCGAACTCACCGACATCACTCATCGATCATGTTCGACCGTTCCGGTGTCGCGAAGGACCTGGGTGACAGTCGTACACGTCGTTGTGGACTTCGGGTCACACAAGGCCACCACAATTGAAGGACAAGTCCCATTTCGCACAGCGTTACGTAATGGTGGCCAGTCCTGTCGGGGTGCCGTCAGACATTAATGCCTCGCGATGTGATCGCAGAAGAGGTTGGGCCGCCAACGCGACCCCGCTCGGAACCAGAACGAGTTGCCAGAGCCAGGTCGGCCACCAATACAGATGGATTCCCGGAATCCGTTCCCCGATGACGAGAGATCCCGCAGCGACAATGAAAAAGGCGATCCATTCCCCGCTCACCCGCCGACGCATCAGTCGCAGTCCAACAATGAGCGCACCTACGAGAGTGAGAACCACCGGACCGTAGATAGCGATCCAGATTCCCTGCAGCTTGTGATCGGGGGCGATGAAATGAAAGAACGGGTTGAACGCAATCGCCTCGGCCATCAACCACGCAATGACGGGCCCGCGGAACCGGCCCGCCACCACGTCCATGATGAGCAACATTGCGGCCAGAGGAATAAAGTAATAGCTCCAAAGATTGGCCTCGAAGACGAGGCGCAGCGCGAGACACGTCGTCACAAGTGAGACGACGCCAAGTTGGTGATGGACGTCCACGTGTCGCCGCGCAACTCCGGCCACCAAAGCAGCGGCGCCGAGAGGAACGAATCGCGAGACGGCAAACATCAATGCCGAGGGAAGATGCATCTCCCACAGAATCGTGCCACCCGTGGAGTAGTTGAATCCCGATCCCTTGGCCACCAAGAGCCACGAGCGGCCACCGCTCGCAATGATGAACGGGGCGTAGAGGAGAATGGTAACTACGCACACCCCCAGGAAGAACCTCCAACGCGCGCGACGTGACATCAGCACGAAGAGTCCGACGCCGGCGAGTAGTGCATATTGATTGGCCCCAATGGCCGCGCCCATTCCAATACCCGCAAGCAGCCATCGACCGTTAAAGAGCGCGGCAAGCGAAGCCAAGACGCAGCACAAGGCCAGCACGTCCTGAGGATGAAAGTATTGGAAATACGCCGAGAGCATCGGAACCGAGATCGCCAGGAGAAACAGCGTGACGGGCTCCCATATCGTTGCGCCACGGCCAACGGCTCGTAGAAACGCGACTGTACTCGCGAGCACCGCGACCCAGACGATCAACCCGATCCTCACTGTGGCGGTTGCGACGTCAGCGCGCAACGCCCACAGAAGCATCTCGCGCAGCGCCGCGTCACAGTGCGGTCCCATAAGTCCCGAAGACGGGAACGCCACGCCGCTTCCCAGGTGCAAGAGTGCAGAGATCCCTCCCGCCAACAGGGGGTAGAGAGGGGCTATGTAGGTAACCGGCGCCCACGAACCCTGCACGCCTCTGGTTACTAGCGGTGGGTAGGCGCAGGCAAAGTGTCCATGGGCTATGGCCCACGTCGTGTAGAGCGAAAACGTTGCATCGCCCTCGTTAGGGATTCCCTGCCACCAGATGATTCCGATAAAGACGATTGACACGACAATCCACGACGCCAATCGCGCGAAGCGACCAATCGGTCGACTCAGCTGCGCCCACGCAGGTGGGACCATCGTTATCACTCGTCGCATCGTTTGCACTCGCTACCACGACTCATGCGCCGACACGTGATAATTCACTCGTACGACAACGAGACCGCACGACCAGGGTCTAACCGCGTGACAGTATGGCGCGGTTCAGCGCGTCGAGGGTCGCGCGCGCCGCCGCGAGAACGTCGTCATCAGCCTGGGCAACGCCGAAGCGGTCGCCGCCGTCCTCGAGTGAACGCAACGTGACGATGACCGGCCAGTTGCGCAGCGCCGTCACGTTCGTCACCGCGAGCAACGTGAAGGGAATCTCAAAGCCCAGCTCGCGCAATGCCGCGAGAGTTGCCTCGGCGCCACCGATCAGCGGTCCGCTGCCCGTCACGCCCACGCCACTGCGGCCGAGATACTCCAGCTCAACCTCGCACCCGCCATTGGTGGCATCGAACTCGGCGCGCGTGAGGACAACGCGAGACCCGCCGCCGACGGGCTTCACCTCGCGATTGGCGTCTTCAACGACGATGTGTGCACTGGGAAAGTAGAGGTTGGCGATCTGGCGGGCCACATTCTCCGTCTCGCTGATGCTCGGACCGTAGACGAGCAGCGTCACGACGCTCACGTCGTCGCCGGTGCGCTCCATTGCGACGTTCAAGACGCCCGGCAGGCTGCGCAGCTCGAGCTCGAAGTCCTCTTCGGTCGTCGACATCATGAGAGGCGAATGCCCTTTCGTTCGTAGAGGCGGGCGTCGGCGATACGCACGAGCTCGGCCGGATCAGTCGAATCGCGCGGCGAGGTCGCGGTGCCGATCGTGAACTCCACCAGGTCGCCGGTGGTCTTCAGGTACGTGCGCAGGCGATCGACGAAGCCGACGGCCTCGGGGCCCTCAGCGTTGGAGAGGATCACCGCGAACTCGTCGCCCCCTAGGCGTGCCGCGATGTCGCCGTGGCGCACCGCGTGGCGCAGCGCGAAGCCGAACTGGCGCAAGACGTAGTCGCCGAAAGCGTGCCCGGCGCGGTCGTTAAAGGACTTGAAGTCGTTCAGGTCGATGATCACGAGAGAGAACGCCCAGCCGTAGCGGGCGCTGCGAGCGGCCGCGGTCTGCAGGGCGCTGTCAAAGCTGCGCCGGTTGCACACGTTGGTCAGCGGATCGTGCTCAGAGCTGAAACGCGCCACGTGCAACGAGAGCGCCAGTTGACAGGCCGTGCGCAGCGCGTCGCGCTCAGCGGCCGGTACCACGTCGGGCTCGCAGTAGAGGCCGGGGACGCTGTCCAAGTCGCTGACCGGCGACGTAGAGACGCTGCGCTGACCGAGACGGAACGACTGGGTGCCGATGTACTCGTGATGTAAGACAACTACCGCGTCGGACAGACCGTGGCGCTCCGCGACCTGCTCGAGCAGCGTATAGATAAAGCCCACACCCAGCTCGTTCGTCTCGAGCTCGGCGATCATGGCCTGGAACAGCCAGGGCTCGTAGTCCCGCTCGCTCTCGTCGCGCAGGGCGCTGACCGCACTCACGAGGCGTCGGCGTACTGGCGCGTCACGTCACCCGTGCGCAGCACGGCCTCGGACGCCGATCCCGTCTCCAAGAGCCCGGCGAGATCACGCGGTGCCATGGGAACGGAGATGAGATAACCCTGACCACGGTGACAGCCCAACTCCAGCAACTTGTCGACAACCATGGAGGACTCGATCCCTTCGGCGATGATCTCCAGATTAAGGGCAGCACCGAGGCGGATGATGGATTCGACGATCGCGGCGTCGTAGGGGTCGGAGTTGATCCCGCGCACGAAGCTCATGTCCAGCTTCAAAAGGTCGACCGGCAGGTGCTTGAGCTCAGTCATCGATCCGAATCCCGTGCCAAAGTCGTCGAGAGCGATCTCCACGCCCAGCTCCTGGAATCCGCGCAAGACCTCGGCGGTCTTTATGGGGTCGTCCATGACCGTGTACTCGGTGATCTCCACGCAGAGCCGCTCACCGGGCACGTTGTTCTTGCGCAATGTCTCGGCCACGAAGTCCACCAGGTCGTCCATCTTGAAGTCGGCCGGCGACATGTTGACTCGCACAATGAAGTCGAGCGTCGGGTAGTCACGGCGCCACTCGCTGAGCTGGCGACAGGCTTCGGCGAAGACCCAGCGGCCGATCATGGTCACCAACCCCGTATCCTCGGCGATCTTGATGAACTGACCCGCCGAGAGCAGGCCGCGGGTGGGGTGCTGCCAGCGGACCAGGGATTCGACGGCCAGCAGTTTGCCAGTTCGCAGGTCGACCTCTGGCTGGAAGTGCAGGCGCAGTCCGTCGCTCTCGACGGCCTCGCGCAAGAGAAGTTCGGTGTGCGAGCGCTCGTCGACCGAGTCCGAGAGCTCCTCGTCGAAGATCACGGCCTGATTGCGCCCGCGGGCCTTGGCCGCGTACATGGCGACGTCGGCGCGACCCAGCAGGTCGAGACCGTTCTTGGAACCTCGCGGCGCCAGGGCGATGCCGATGGAAGCGGTGTGGTTCATCCGCTGGCCGCCGATCTCTACCGGCTCGGCGATGACGTCAAGCATTCGATAGGCGCTGGCGAGAACCTCCATCTCGCTCTTGGCCTTGTCCACTAAGAAGACGAACTCGTCACCGCCGAGGCGGGCGACGAAGTCGTTGGCGCGAACACTGGTGCGCAGGCGGTCGGCCATGGTGATGAGGAGCCGGTCACCGTTCTGGTGGCCCAAGTAGTCGTTCATGACCTTGAAGCGGTCGAGGTCGATCACCATGACCGCGGTATCACGGCGCGCTTCGAGTCGCGACTTCAACTCGGCGACCAGCGCACGGCGGTTCGCAAGTCCCGTCAACTCGTCATGGTTGGCGTTGTAGATGATCCGCTCTTCGGCCTCGATGCGGCCCTGCATCTGAGCGAGCATCGAGGCGACCGCCTGCATCGCGTTGACCTCTTCAGGAATCCACTTGTGCAAGCCGAAGTGCAAGAAGCCAAGCACGCCCCACGTCGTGTCGCCCATCAAGAGGGGGACCGCGCCACCGGCGACGAGCGAGACGCCCGAGCCGCTCTCAACGCGCGCCAGGTAGTCCTCGGGCGTCTCATCGACCCCGGGCATGAAGGGCCGACGCAGGTCCTTCATCGCCATGAAGACCGGGTCGCTGTCGAAGGGCACCTCGCCGAGGGGATCGGGGTCGGGAATATTCTCACGCTTGGGCCACTCGGCCTCGAGGACACTGAGTCCACGCTGGTGGTCGTTGCGCCGAATGAAAGCGACGTCGGCCTCGATGAACTCCGCCAGTTGGCGCACGGTCCACTGGAGCACCTCGCCGCGGTTCGCCGACGTCCCACTCATCAGGTGCTCCGCCACGCTCGCGACGAGCTCGTCGAGACGCCGCTGGAGGAGCAGGTTGCTCTCGCGCGTGGCGAGGGTGGCGACCTGACTCAACAGGCTGCCAAAGGCCTTTACCAACGAGCGCTCCCGACGCGACCACGTGCGTCCCTGGCGCGAGACCACGAGTGCGCCGGCGTCGACGCCACCTTTAACGCGAATCGGGTCAACCAGCACGCCCCACTCGACGCCACGGATTTGGGTGGAATAGGAATTGGTCGCGTGGCCCGCGAGCAACTCGGCCTGGATGTGCTCGCAAATCGACTCGTAGACCTTTTGGGCTCCCTCTGAAACAAGAGGCTCCATGGTGAAGCCGGGGATCGGCTCGCCGATTCCCGTCACGATCGCCACGATCTCGGTGCCCGCGACGACCTCGACCAGCGTCTCCACGACGAGACGGGTCTCCTCCATGGTCTTTTCTAGCGACGTGTTGTCGTCTGTACTCATATCGGCCTAATTCTGAACGGTGCGGCGTCTGCCAGAACAGCGGTACAGCGGACACTGGCGACATCTCCCCAGATCAGGCCATGCTAGGCCAGCGGCCCCAAATTGGGCAACTTTTTTTCTAGAGACCAACCGCCATATCGCGAATCGGCGTCACGTCATCACTACGGCTTAACACTTCGCGCAGGCGATATCTGATGCTGTGCACGCTGGGGGCGTCCGCGTAGAAGACCGCAGGACCATCACGAAGGCCTCGCCACCGTTCATTTCCCAGAAATCCCGGAACTGAGCGGACAATGTATACATTTCATCCAGATACCGCTCGCCACCGAGCGTGGCGAGGTCGTCCTCGTCCGTGGCGTAGAGGAAGACCGGCGAGACGGGCTGGACGGCCAGTCCGTGCATCTCCGTGGTCAGCCAGAAGCGCTCGAGCGCCGCTCCCCCGCGCACGTACCACGTGGGATCGGCTCGGGGCACGGTGATGGCCACCAAGGCGACACTCGTCTGGATCGCGGCCTTGGTGCCGAGGCCCAACGCGCTGCCCCCGCGCCACTGGGCGACCTCGCTCACGACGTCAGAGCGGCTGAGTACCTCGATCAGGGGGGCACCTTGGGCGTTCACCTCAAGAGAGCGCACGTCGAGGCCGTGG
>JAJXTB010000072.1:0-2390 GCA_021784205.1 Actinomycetes bacterium | reverse complement strand
GGTGTGCCGGCCCGGCCAGCGCAACTCGCCGAACATCTCGTCATGCACGCGCGGGATGAGAAAGCGCAGGCGATCCGACTCGGCCAGCAGGTCGGCACCGCGGTCCATCTGCTCGGGTTCGTGCACCGTGCGAAGGAGAGCACCTTCCTTTTCAACCTCACGCGACAGCGCGTCGATCAGTGACCTCTCGATGGTCCCCTTCCGCCCCATGCGCCGGTTGGCCGCGCGCTGGGGCACAGCCGCGTACAGCGGTGAGAGCTGTAGGTCCGTCGCGGTGCCCAGCTGCAGTGTGGCCACGTGGCGCGACTGCTCGCCCTCGGGAAAGAGGCGCACCGGGCCGAGGCGGCCCTGAGCCGCGGCGGCAACTCGCGCGTTCATGAGGGATGCACCGAGTGCCACGTAGCCACCACGGTGACGCACGTCCATCATCGACGTGCGCTCGGGCACCAAGAAGAACCGAACCTCGTCATCGTCGGCCTCGAAGCGCCACGGCTGGATGTTGCCGCCCGAGGGGGCGCGTCGTGCGGCGTCGACGATCACCTCGACGGGGTCGTCGGTCTCGGGCAGTGGGTCGGTCGGTGGCGGCGACGCGAAGTCCGCGTCGACGTCGCTCTCGCGAATAACGGGCGCGAGTCCTTCGAGGATCTCGTCAACGTCAAATCGCACGCGGCCCGACGCGAGGGGACGACCCAGTCCCCAGCGTCGCACTGCGGCCGCAGTCGTCACTGCCCCGAGGGTGACCTCGCTACCCAGTTGCGGCCAAGCGGTGATCGTCTGGCCTAGTTCAAGTAGCGACGCCGCGCCCTTCGCCGATACGTCGCGCGGACCAAGCAGGCGAAGGACGTAGGGGCCCTTCTCTTGGGTGGAGAGTCCCGCCACGGTCGCTGCGTCGAGGTCGCCAAGAAGTCCGTGAAAGAGCGGCATCTCGGGGTCGAGGTCGTAGCGCTCGACGTCGAGCACGCCGCGGTCGCTCGTCTCCATGATGACCGGAATACGCTTGGCGCGAGCGGCTTCGCGCACGACGAACTTCATATCGAGCGAGTCGCACTCTTCGATGACGAGATCGAGTCCGTCGAGGAAGCGCTCGAGGTTGGTTGGGGTCACCCCCGCGGTCTCGGCGACGACCTTCACGTAAGGGTCGAGCTCGCCAATACGCCGCGCCGCGACGACCGCCTTGTTGATGCCGATGTCGAGCACGCTGCCCGGTATCCGATTCAGGTTCGAGACCGCCACGGTGTCGAAGTCGGCCACGCGAATCTCACCGGCGATTCCCTCCATCGCCAGCACGTGGGCGATGGCGTGTCCCGCACTTGCGCCAATGACCCCGATGCGCAGTGTGCCCAGGCGATCCTGTTCAGCGCGCGTGAGCTTGTTTCGATTGCGATCGAGGCGAAGGGTGTTGAATCCGCGCGGAGCGAGGAGGCGCACGATCGTGCGTCGCCACGGAAAGTAGATCCAGCGGTGGCCCTCGTTGAGCAGTGACGCGCTAGGCGTGGGCTTGACCTGGGAGAGCTCCTCGATCTGCTCGTCGTAGCGATCGATGATCTGCACTGAAGGGTCCTCGCGTAGCACCCGCAGCATCTCACGGTCCGAGCGCCGATTCACGTCGAGGACCAGAGGGCGCCAGGACGCCGTGCGCACGCTGGGTCGCTCGGGAGATTCGTAGAGGGAATCCTCAGGTCCGCGCGCGAGCTGCTCGGCCTCGCGGCGCAGGGCGATCTGATATTGCGGCGTGCACAGTTCAGGAGTGCGAGAGCGGCGCCACTCCATCGCGTGGGTGCGATAACGCTCATCGGGGAAGGGCACGGCCTCGGTGCCGATCATCTTGGCACCGGTCACGTCGGCGGTCGGCAGCAAACGGTCAGAGATGGCGGCGATAGCGAATTCCACACCGAGCCAGGTGGTGGCGTGGGTGATGGCCCGCGAGATGGAGGCGACTAGGCGGTGCCCGGCGATGGCCTCTCCCTTAGACCAGGCGCCCTTGGCCTCGATGGCGCCGAGGCGCACTTCGCGATCGATGGTCTCGCCGATGAGGCCGATCTCCGAGGAGCCAGCCATCTCTTCCATGATCGCCGCCTGGTGGCTACCCTCCAAGGGGCCGTGGAAGCGTACGCCAGCCACCGCGTTGCCGTCGGGGGCGAATCCCAGGAAGAACAGCGCGACGCCGATGCCCTCTTCGAGCTCGCGGCGACGCAAGGTCTCTTCGAAGCCGCGGCTGCGGTAGATGCCTTCGGCCTCGTTGAGGTAGATCCGCCACAGGTCGGGCCGCTCGAACGGGTGATGTCCCTCGAAGCGGACCCCCGACTCCTCGTCGACAAAACTCGCACCGTATCGATACCGGCGATTCGTCGGATTAGTCACCGTCGGTCAGCTCCACTTCGAATTGTCTC